>DAIQRF010000186.1:0-5143 GCA_036786505.1 Casimicrobiaceae bacterium
GCTCCTGCCCGCCAAGGGACCGGACGGAAAAACTCCGCCCAATCACGCTAGCGCTGGCCCATTGACATCGGCGACGTCGGCTCTGGTCGCGCCCGATGCTGCGGTCGAGGCCAAGGCGGCCGGCGCCCTCGTCGCGAGTGGCAAGCCGGCCGAGCCCGTGCAACGTGCTCCGACCGAAGTTCCGCGTTCCGCCGGGCCAACCGCGACCAGCATCATCACCGCCTTTCCCGAACCGCAGAAGCCCGCCGTGTCGGCGTCCAAAGCTGAACCCGGCGATACGCGGCCGGATGTCGTTGCACCGGCGGGCGCCTTTGTCGTGCAGCTGGCCGCGTTTGTCGATGCGAAGGCCGCGTCCGACCTTGCGTCCAAGCTCAAGAGCGCGGGGTTTCCCGCCTATACGGAGACGCTGAAGACGCATCAGGGCACCATGCGACGCGTGCGCGTCGGTCCTTACGCAACGCGCGAAATTGCCGATGCGGAGCTGGCGCGCCTCAGGGCAGCGGGCTATAGCGGCGTGGCGACAACAAAATGATGTCGTCCATCAGGCGATGACGGCGTTCGATATGATCGTCATCGGCACCGTCGGCTTGTCGACCGTATTCGCGTTCTGGCGCGGTTTGATTCGCGTCGTCATGTCGCTGGTGGCGCTGGTCGCGGCGGTGCTGGCGGCGATCCACTTTTCCCCGTCGGTGGCCAACATGCTGCCGCTGCTGAGCGATAACGCCGCGTCCCGTTACCTGGCAGCGTTCGTCCTTATCTTCATCGTCGTCTTCCTCATCGGGGCGCTGCTTGGCTGGGGGCTGTCGAGAGCCATTCGCGCGATCGGGCTCGGTTTCGTCGATCGCTTGCTCGGTGCCGTGTTTGGTGTGGCACGCGGCGTGCTTATTAGTGTCATAGCTGTATTGCTGGCCGGGCTGACAACTTTGCCTCGCCAGGAATGGTGGCAGAATGCTTTGTTTGCCCCGCCTCTGGTGATCGCGGCGCTGAGTTTGCGCCCGTGGCTTCCGCAGGCGTTGGCGCAGCGCCTCGACTATGGGCCGGGCGGGGCCAAACCCGGGCGGCCGGCAAAGCCTGGCGTTCAAGCGTGAGCGGGCGGCGGTAGTTTGACCTTGGGATAGAAGCTTATGTGTGGAATCGTCGGCGCTGTTACGCACACGCCGGTTAACCAGCTCCTGTATGACGGCTTGCTGCTGCTGCAGCACCGCGGTCAGGACGCGGCCGGCATCGTGACCAGCGAGGGTCCGGTGTTTCACATGTACAAGGCGCCGGGTTACGTGCGCGACGTCTTTCGTACCCGCAACATGCGCGAGCTCACGGGCAACGCCGGCATCGGCCATTGCCGCTATCCGACCGCAGGCTCCGCTTCGTCGGAGCTCGAATCGCAGCCGTTCTACGTCAATTCGCCGTTCGGCATCACGCTTGCGCACAACGGCAATCTGACCAACAGCGAGGCGCTCAAGCGCGAGCTCTTTCAGCTCGACTTTCGTCACGTCAACACCGACTCCGATTCGGAAGTGCTGCTCAACGTGCTCGCGCTCGAGCTGGAGCGCGCGGCGCATCACGCCAAGCTCGACGCCAACGCCATCTTTACCGCGGTCGCGGCGGTTCACAAGCGCTGTCGCGGAGCCTACGCGATCGTGGCGATGATCGCCGGCTACGGTCTGCTGGCATTCCGCGACCCCTATGGCATCCGACCGCTGATCATCGGCGTCAACGAGGCCATGGGCGGCACCGAATATCTGGTTGCAAGCGAGTCCGTCGCGCTCGAGCCGCTGGGCTTCCAAGTGCTGCGCGACGTGGCGCCGGGCGAGGCGATATTCGTCGACCAGACCGGCCGCTTTCATGCGCGGCAGTGCGCGGACAACCCGCGGCTGTGCCCGTGCATCTTCGAGTTCGTCTATCTTGCGCGTCCGGACTCCGTCATCGACGGAATCTCGGTCTACGAGGCGCGGCTGCGGATGGGGGGCGAGCTGGCGAAGAAGATCGCGGGCATTCCCGAGGCGCAGGATATCGACGTCGTCATCCCGATACCGGATTCGAGCCGGCCTTCGGCGCTTGAGCTGGCCAACAGCCTCGGCCTCAAGTATCGCGAGGGCTTCGTCAAAAACCGCTATATCGGACGCACTTTCATCATGCCCGGCCAAGCGATTCGGCGGAAATCGGTGCGCCAGAAGCTGAACCCGATCGGGATGGAATTCAAGGATCAGGTGGTGCTGCTGGTCGACGATTCGATCGTGCGCGGAACCACCAGCCGCGAGATCGTGCAGATGGCGCGCGAGGCTGGCGCGCGCAAGGTGTACTTCGCATCGGCGAGTCCGCCGGTGCGGTTCCCGAACGTCTACGGCATCGACATGCCCACGCCGCAGGAGCTGGTGGCGACCGGTCGGACCGAGGCGGAGATTGCAACCGAGATCGGCGCCGATCTCCTCATCTACCAGGAGCTCGAAGCGCTCAAGCGCGCGGTGCGCTCGGCCAACCCGCGTCTCGAGGAATTCGAGGCCTCGTGCTTCGACGGTCATTACGTCACCGGCGACATTACCGCCGATTACCTGTCGCACCTTGCGCGCGAGCGCGACGAGAGTCGCGACGAGGCCGACGAGAGCTTGTTCGTGACCGGTTAATTGCCGATCGGCCGATTCGTCTGCTTCGGCGCGCTTCCCGCGGCAACGGAAGATAGTCAGCCGCGGCGCGACTTTTTGCTGGACGGCATGCGACGTTGACGTGCCGCTGGTTTGCGCGGATACTTGTTTCCAGCGCCGATTTGAAACCGATGTTGCGTGCCATGCAACGTCGCAGCTTGCGGGCGCTCAATAAATTCCGCTAAAGCGAGGCGTCGAGTGATTCCGGGGCCCGTTTAGCGCAAGCTGACGGGCCTTTTTGTCGAGCCGCCATGAAACGCAAGACCGCGCACAAGACCGGATTCACGACGTCCATTCTTCATGCCGACCGCGAATCGGCGATCGAGCACGGGTCGCTCCACAAGCCGCTGCATCTCTCGGTTGCCTACGGCTATCGCGACGCGCGCGAGCTCGTCAATGTATTCCAGGGCAAAGCCCAGGGCTATGTCTACGGGCGCCAAGGCAACCCGACCAGCGCCGCGTTGGAGGAAAAAGTGAATCGGATGGAGGACGGCGTCGCAACGGTCTGCTTCGGTACCGGGATGGCGGCGATCGGCGCGATCATGCTGGCGCTTCTGCGCGGCGGCGATCACGTCGTCGCAAGCTCGTATCTATTTGGCAACACCAACAGCCTCTTTAACACGCTGGTGGCGCACGGTAACGACGTGACGTTTGTCGACGCCACCGACGGCGCCAAAGTCGAGGCAGCCATCCGGCCCGAAACGCGGTTGATCTTCGTCGAGACCATCGCCAATCCACGAACGCAGATCGCGGACCTGTCGCGTATCGGCGAGCTGTGCGCGCGGCGTGGACTCCTTTACGTGGTCGACAACACCATGACCTCGCCCTATCTGTTCCGCCCGAAGGCGGTCAAGGCGTCGCTGGTCGTCAATGCGTTGACCAAGTACATCGGCGGTCACGGCAATGCGCTCGGCGGCAGCGTCACCGACACCGGCATTTTCGACTGGACGCGCTTTGCCAACATTCAGGAAACGTACAAGGGCCCGAACACCGCGTTGTGGGGCCTGACGCAAATCCGCAAGAAGGGTTTGCGCGACTGGGGCGGGACGTTGGCCGCGGAGCAGGCGCACCACCTCGCGGTCGGCGCCGAGACGCTTTCGCTGCGCATGGATCGCGCCTGCGCGAACGCCATGGCCCTGGCTCAGTTCCTCGCCTCGCGGTCCGACGTTCACGCGGTCTACTACCCGGGGCTCGATTCGCATCCGCAGCACGCGCTGGCGGGTGAGCTGTTCGCCGCCTACGGTGCGCTGTTGTCGTTCGAGCTCGACCCGCAACTCGACTGTTTCGACTTTCTCAATCGCCTGCAGCACGTCGTGCTGTCGTCGAACCTCGGCGACAATCGAACGCTGGCGATCCCCGTCGCGCACACCATCTACCACGAGATGGGAGCGCAGCGGCGAGCGAGCATGGGTATCGCGGACTCGCTCATCCGTGTGTCGGTCGGCATTGAGGATCGCGAGGATCTGATCGCCGACTTCGCGCAGGCGTTCGGCTGACGCTGCCACCGCGCTTCGGAAGACGCAATGCGCGGCCTAGCGCTTCGCGTTGTGCGGCGCGAGCCGCCGATCGAGCCAGACGACGAGCGGAATCCAGCCGACCCAGCGCACGAGGTCGATCAGCTCGTCGTCCCAGCGCCAGCGGTCGAACGGATTGAACGCGCCATAACGATCCTCGAGCCAGCCGATCGCAGTCAGCCACACGCCGACGACGAGCACGGCCGCGAGCTGCGCGCGCCGTTGGTGGTCGATCGAGCGCCACAGTGGCAGAAAGACCAGCCCTCCGATGACCAGCACGTACAGCAGCGTCCGTGCCGCAGGCCACGAGGCCAACGCCGACGCCAGTAGCGGCTCGCTCGCCAGCATCTTCGCCGCCGTCCAGCCAAGCACCGCGACGCCCAGCCACAGGATCAGCGGAAAGCGGTCGACCCATTTCAGCACCAGCGTCGAGCCCAAAACGACGACCGGAATGCTGATCGCGAGTCCGAGCAGAACGAGCAGAAGACTTCCCTGCGCGGCACCGCCGACGGCAAGCACGTTGTCGATGCCCATCACGGCGTCGGCGATGATGATCGTGCGCACGGCGGCGCCGAGCGTCGCGGCCGCGGCGATCGTTTCACCGTGGCCTTGTCGCGACGCGCCCAGCTTGTACGCGATCCAGATCAGCGCGAGGCCGCCCGCGAGCATGAATCCGGGTATCTTCAGCAGCCAGACGACCGCCCCGGTGAGCAACGCGCGAACGACGATCGCGCCGAACGTGCCCCAGAGGATGACCGCGCGTTGTTGCGCCTTGGGAACATTGCGCGCGGCGATGCCGATGACCAGCGCGTTATCGCCGGCAAGTACCAGATCGATCAGTACGATCGCCAGCAGCGCGGAATAGAAGCCGGGGGAAGAAGGCGTCATCGTGCGGGCTCGCCGTTGAATGCCCGCGCCTCAACGCCTTTGTCTTCCACGCGCAGATAACTCGCGCTGTCGTACCAATCGGCAAGCACGAAGCGTTCGCGG
>DAIQRF010000187.1:0-5130 GCA_036786505.1 Casimicrobiaceae bacterium
CCGACGACGTTCATGCCGGCCATCAGCGGCCCTTCGATCACCTGGATCGGCTTGCCGCCGCGCTGCTCGATCTTTTGCCGCGCTTCCTCGGTGTCGTCGATGATGAAAGTGGTGATGCCCTTGACCAACGCGTGCGCGAGGCGGTCTTCGACGCTGTCGCTGCGCCACGCAAGATCTTCGGTGACCTGCCTACCCTTCGATTGGTACGTCTCCGCAAACCTCACCAGGCGCTCGGTCGGATTCTCGCCGTCCGCGCGCTTGCGATTGAGAACCACGTCCTCCACCCGCTCCTTCAGCTCCGGGTCGAGCTCGTCGTAGACGCCGAGCTGCCCGGCGTTGACGATGCCCATGGTCATGCCGGCCTTGATCGCGTGGTACAGGAACACGGTGTGGATCGCCTCGCGCACCGCGTCGTTGCCGCGAAACGAAAAGCTGACATTCGAGACGCCGCCCGAAATCTTGGCGTGCGGCAGATGCTGCTTGATCCAGCGCGTCGCATTGATGAAGTCGACGGCGTAGTTGTTGTGCTCGTCGATGCCGGTAGCGATGGCGAAAATGTTCGGATCGAAGATGATGTCCTCCGCCGGAAACCCGACCTGCCGCGTGAGAAGCTCGTACGCGCGCCGGCAGATCTCGACCTTGCGCTCGAACGTATCGGCCTGGCCCTTTTCGTCGAACGCCATCACGATCGCCGCCGCGCCGTAGCGCTTGACCAATTTCGCCTGATGCAAGAACTGCGCTTCGCCTTCCTTCATCGAAATCGAATTCACGACCGGCTTGCCCTGCACGCACTTCAGGCCCGCCTCGATCACATCCCATTTGGAGGAATCGATCATGACCGGCACGCGGGCGATGTCGGGCTCGCCGGCGATCAGGTGCAGAAACCTGACCATCGCCGCCTTCGAATCGAGCATCGCCTCGTCCATGTTGACGTCGATCATCTGCGCGCCGCTTTGCACCTGCTGGCGTGCGACCTCGACCGCGCCCGCGAAATCACCGGCGAGAATGAGCTTGGCGAAAGCGCGCGAGCCGGTGACGTTAGTCCGCTCACCGACGTTGACGAACAGCGCATCGTCGTCGATGTTGAGCGCCTCGAGGCCGGCAAGCTTGAGTGCGAGAGACATGTGGGTTTGATTCACGCGCGACCCGAGAGCCGCCGCGTGCGATGCGAGAGAGAGGTCAGGCGGGCGCCGGCTCCGTGGCTTCTGCGCTCGGAACTTTCCTCGGCGCCACGTTCGCTACCGCCTCGGCAATCGCGCGGATGTGCGCCGGCGTCGTGCCGCAGCAGCCACCGACAATATTGACGAAGCCATTCCTGGCGAAGTCCTCGATCAGTCTAGCCGTGGTCTCGGGCGTTTCGTCGTAGCCGGTATCGCTCATGGGATTGGGCAATCCCGCGTTCGGATAGCATGAGACGAAGGTGTCGGCGACACGCGCGATCTCCTCGATGTACGGACGCATCAACGCCGCGCCGAGCGCGCAGTTGAGGCCCACGGCCAGCGGTTTTGCGTGCCGCACCGAGTCCCAGAAGGCTTCCGGCGTCTGGCCGGAGAGCGTGCGTCCCGAGGCATCGGTAATCGTGCCCGAAACGATGACCGGCAGCCGGATCGAGTGCTCTTCGAAGTAGGTTTCGATCGCAAACAGCGCCGCCTTGGCGTTGAGCGTATCGAATACCGTCTCGACCAGCAGCAGATCGACACCGCCTTCCACCAGAGCGTCGATCGCTTCGGTGTACGCCGCGACCAGCTCGTCGTAGCTCACGTTGCGAAAACCCGGGTCGTTGACGTCGGGCGAGATCGTCGCCGTCCGATTGGTCGGGCCCAGCGCTCCGGCAACAAATCGAGGCTTGTCGGGCGTCTTCGCCGTCCAGGCATCGGCACATTCGCGCGCGATTCTCGCTGCGGCGAGGTTGATCTCGCGTACCCGGCTTTCGAGCCTGTAGTCCGCTTGCGCGATCCGCGTCGCGTTGAAGGTGTTGGTCTCGATGATATCCGCGCCAGCTTCCAGAAACTGGTTGTGGATCTCGCGCACGATTTCAGGCCGGGTGAGCACCAGCAAGTCGTTGTCGCCTTTCAAGTCTTGTGCATGATGGTGCAGCCCGCACGCCGCCGGGCCGCGATAGCCGTCCTCGCCCAGCTTGTAGGCCTGGATCATGGTGCCCATCGCGCCGTCCAGAATCAGGATCCGCTGCTTGAGGAGGCTCTCGAGCAGCGCGGTCTTGTCGGAAATCTCGTTCATGTCCCGGCTCCATAAACAAAAAACCCGTTCAGCTTGCCGCCGAGCGGGTTTCCGTCGAAAGCCGCTTTAGCTGCATTTGTAGAGCGCCCGCAAGCTAGGGTCAAATCGGCGCTATGGTCGGAAGTTAAGGGCTGGCGCGCGGATTGTCAACCGCGACAGCGCATCCCCTACCGGGCGGGCGCCGCGATCGACGCGGCTGAGCTTTCGCCGCTCGCCGCCGCCGATCTCTCCGGCCATGTTTGAAACGCCCGCCCGAGCGTGCTAGTGTACTGAGCACACTCAGTGGTCATCATGAAACACCTGAAGCCCAAGGAAGCTCACGATTTCCTGCATCAGAATCCCGACGCGGTGCTGGTCGACTGCCGCAGCGAAATGGAATACCTGTTCGTCGGCCATCCGGCGGGCGCCCATCATGTCGCGTGGAACGATGGGCCCGACTGGACCATCAACCCGCACTTCGTCGGCCAGGTGCAGAAAATCGCCAGCCTCAATCGTCCGGTCGTACTGATCTGTCGCAGCGGTCAGCGTTCGGTGGACGCGGGCATCGCGCTGGAAAAGGCGGGTTTCGGCGAAGTCGTCAATGTGCTCGAAGGATTCGAAGGTTCGCTCGACGAGCAGCATCAGCGCAGCAAGATCTCCGGCTGGCGCTTTCACGGACTGCCGTGGGAGCAGTGTTGATGGGGCTTTTGCTCCGGCCAATCTAGGGTCGACCGCTTGCGCAACGCGCTCTTGCGTCTCCAGACAATTTCCAGCTAACCGCGTCATGGCAGATCCGCGCCTCGGCACGACCGGACGCCCCCTTCCGTCCGCATCCCATTGCGGAGCGCTGTCCGCGCTTTTCCACGCGCCTCGATTGCGTAGGCTTCGGCCGCGCTCAGCAGTATTGCGGCAAGCGTTCCTTGTCCGGTGTTTGGCGGTCCGTCAAACGTCGCACCGCTTGCATCACTGCAACTCGAGTCTCATGTAGACAACGCCGGCGAGCGGGTTGTCGTAGTACGCGCCGCATTCACGAAAGCCAAGGCTCGCATAAAGCGCGCGCGCCGGCGTCATCCATTCCAGCGTGTCGAGCTTGAGTTCGCGATAGCCGATAGCGCGCGCTTCGGCGATCAGATCTTCCGCCAGGCGATACCCCCAGCGTTCGCCGCGACGCGCGGGCTGCACGTACAAGCGCTTGACCTCGGCCAGCCCCGCGCTGTCCAACGGCCGCAGCGCGATGCAGGCGAACGCATCATGGGTCGTTCCCGCGAGCAGCAGCCTGCCGCGAGGCGGCGCGTACGCACCGGGCAGCGCTTGCAGCTCCTCGGCGAATCCCTGAAAGCAAAGATCGACCTTGAGCCATTGCGCGTATTCGATAAACAGCGCGCGGGCACGCGCGAGGTCATCGGTTGCCGTCGCCTGCCGAATACCCGCGGCGGCTGACGCAGCACGCTTGCCGCTTACGTCGGCCGTTCGCACGAGCCTACCCTGATTTCGCTGCCCTGAAAATCGCCTTGCAGTTCCTTGAGCCGCGCCATGGCCTGGGCAGGCGGATCGCGCACCACCAGCACGGTCTGCTGCACCGACTGGGCGCGGGGCCCCACCTTTGCCGTCTTGACGCCCCGGGCCTCAAGCGCCGCGAGCCGCGCCTGCGCGGCGTCCTCGGTGCGAAAGATACCGAGCGAAATAGCCAGGCGCTGTGGGCCAAGCTCGACCGGAAGCATGTCGCGCACTCCCTGCGTCTTGAGCTCGGCTACCCGCTTGTCGACCGCGTCCTTGCTCGCCAACGGCGGGATGAACACCCAGTAGTTGGCAATCACTTCGACTTTTCTCTGGGTCACCAGTTTGCCGAGTTCCAGCGGCTCGAGCCGCGTCTGCGCCCGCGCCCGATCCGCGTCGGACATCGGCCCCCACTCGACGCATACGTCGGCCAGCGAGGCCACCTTTGCCGGACCGAGCGCGGCGACCTGCTGGGGCGTCAGCAGCTTGATCTTGTCCGGCTGTACCTGCTGCGACAGGCGCACGCCCTCGCCGCTGCCTTCGCTGTCAAGCCAGATGTAGCCGAACAGCGTGAGATTGGCGAGCAGCAGCAGGAAGACGAGCGTTCTCATGTTTGCATTGCCAAGGCCAGGACGCCCTCGAGCACCAGATTATCCACGACGTCGACCGGCGCCGTAAGGTGCGGCGCGATGTCCGCTGCGGCGCCGCCGCTTAAGAAACACTTCGTCGGCGCGTCGGCGGAGGCAAGCCGCGCGCGCATTTGCTCGATCGCACCACAGACCGACTGCATGACGCCGGAAAACATCGCATCGGCGTTGGTCACCGGAAAATCATGATAACGCCCCGGCGGCATCTTCAGATTGGGTGTGTTCGCGGCCAACGCCTGCAGCATCAGATTGGGTCCGGGAAGAATCACGCCGCCGCGAAAAACGCCGTCGGCGTCGAGCGCATCGACGGAAACCGCGGTGCGAGCGGTGACCACCACGCACGGCGGCGGAAAGAGCTCCGCGACCACGCGCTGACGAGCCGCGACCATCGCCGCCCAGCGATCCGCGCCGAGCTGCGACGGAAGCGCGTAGCGGTTGGTGACGCCGGCCGCGTATTCGGAAGCGATCAGCCAGTCCGGCATCGTCCGCCAGCGCAGCAGTTGCGCTTCGACGCGAACGCGAGCGGCCTCGCCCGCAACGTTGACGCCGATCACACGCGTCGGCCGCGGCAGGTTCTGCCATTCGCGCAAGGCCAGCGTGCCGATATCCTGGTTGCGCACGGCGCCTTGCGCGATCCAGCCGTGCTCGCTTGCGAGCCCCCAGGTCAGCCGGCTGTGACCGGAATCGAGGAGCAATAGCATGACGCTTTAGGGCCTGTTCGCACCATATGTCTGCGCGCGGCGGGGGAACGCCGGGCGCAGGGCTAGGC
>DAIQRF010000188.1:0-5126 GCA_036786505.1 Casimicrobiaceae bacterium
GACCATAGCGATCGAGCAGCATACCGGCGGGAATCTGCATCGCGGCGAAGGCGACGAAGTAGGCGCTGGTCAGGAGCCCCAACGAGGACGCGCTTATTCCGAGCGAGGCGGTGAGCTCGGGCGAGATCACCGCATTGATGTTGCGATAGACGTAGGACAGCAGATACGCCGCGGCGAAACACAGATATAGGCGCAGGAAGGCGGGCGCGTTCACGCGTGCTCGCGTTTCAACGCGCGACGCGAGCACGGATTCGCGCAGCGATGACGCAGAGCGCCGGATGTTGCAGCATGAAGCTCGGCATGGAAGGAGAAAGCAGGAGAAGGTCGTCATTATCGCCGATCGCGCCGCGTATCGTCCGCCTCAAGGCGTACGGACCCGATCTGCAGCCGCGGTGATAGAATTCGCGCCTCTTGTCGCGCTCAAGCGCCAAGGCTCGGACCCGACTTCATGATCAATCTCCTGTCGCTGTTGACCCGCAGCGCGTGCGTCGCCGCGCTCTACTCTGTTCTTGCCGCAATGCCTGGCGCAGCCGCGGAGATGCGCTACCCGGCCACGCCCAAACACCCGGTCAGCGACACCTACCACGGTGTCACGGTGGTCGACGACTATCGCTGGCTCGAGGACGACGCGAACGCCGAGGTCAAACGCTGGGCCGCCGAGCAGAACGCTGCGACCCGCCGCTATCTCGACGGCATCGCGCAACGTCCCGCGATCGCTGCGCGCGTCGGCGAACTGCTTCGATCGGGGCCGGTACAGCACTACGACTTCGAATATCGCAAGCAGCTCTTCGGGATGAAAAATCAGCCGCCGAAGAATCAGCCGCTGCTTGTCGTGCTGCCGCCATCGGCAGACGCGGGCGGCGAGCGAGTGATTCTCGACCCCAACCTGCTCGACGGCGGCAAAGGCCGGACCACCATCGACTTCTACAAGCCGTCATACGACGGGCGCTACGTTGCCGTCTCGCTGTCCGAAAATGGCAGCGAGGAAGGCACCGCCTACGTCTACGACACAGCAAACGGGCAGCGGCTGCCGGACGTCATCGTCGGCGTGATGTATCCGACGGCCGGCGGCAGCATCGAGTGGACCGCCGACAGCCGCGGCTTTTATTACACGCGCTACCCGCAGGGAAGCGAGCGTCCTGCCGAAGATCGCCACTTCTACCAGCAAGTCTATTTTCACGAGCTCGGCACGCCGGCGAGCAGCGATCGCTATGTCTTCGGCAAGGAACTGCCGCGTATCGCCGAAATCGCGCTGCATGGCAGCCGCGACGGCCGGCTCCTACTCGCCGAAGTACGCAACGGCGACGGCGGAGAGGTCGCCTACTACCTGCGAGCCGCGGATGGCACGTGGACAAAGGTCGCGGGCTTCGACGACGGCGTCAAGCAGGTGGCGTTCGGCGACGACGGGAACCTGTACGCGATGAGCGTGAAGGACGCGCCGCTGGGACGCATTATCGCGATCCCGATGTCGACGCCGACGCTCGCGCACGCACGCGTGGTCGTGCCCGAGACCAACATCGTCGCCGAGCGTGTGCTACCGACGCGCTCACGCCTGTACGTGTCATACCGCGCCGGCGGACCGTCACGCGTGCGCATGTTCGGCTTCGGCGGCAAGCGCTTGAGCGAGCTGCCGGCGGAGCCCGTGTCCGACACGGAGATTGCCGTACGACTCGATGGCGACGACGTTCTCGTGCGCAGCATGAGCTACGTCACTCCGCGCACCGTCTATTTCTACCACGCGCGGGCCAACAAGCTTGCGCGCACCGACCTCAACGGCGGCTATCCGTTCGACATGAAGGACGCGGTTGTCCGCCGCGAATACGCGGTGTCGAAGGACGGCACGCGGGTGCCGGTGACCATCATTTCGCGCAAGGGCACGCCGCGCGACGGCAGCAACCCGACGTTGCTGTACGGTTACGGCGGCTACGGCATCAGCATGACGCCCTACTTTTCGTCGATGTTGCGGCTGTGGCTCGATTACGGCGGCGTCTACGCCGTCGCCAACGTGCGCGGCGGCGGCGAGTTCGGCGAGCCGTGGCACCTCGCCGGCAATCTCACCAAGAAGCAGAATGTGTTCGACGATTTCGCCGCCAGTCTGCAAATGCTGATCGACCGCGGCTATACCCGTCCGGACAAGGCGGCGATCATGGGCGGCAGCAACGGCGGACTGCTGATGGGCGCGACGTTGACGCAGCATCCGCAGATGATGCGCGCCGTGGTGTCCCAGGTCGGCATCTACGACGCGCTGCGCTGGGAGACTCAGGCCAACGGCGAATTCAACGTCACCGAGTTCGGCTCGGTCAAGGATCCGGCGCAGTTCCGCGCGCTGTACGCCTATTCTCCGCTCGTCAACGTCAAAGACGGCACCGCGTATCCGGCAGTGCTGCTCACCGCGGGCGACAACGACGGCCGCGTGTCGCCGTACGAGTCGCGCAAGATGGCGGCCAGACTGCAGGCTGCTTCGTCGTCGAATCGACCGATACTGCTTCGCACCGAAGCGACGGCCGGCCACGGCATCGGCACCGCGCTGTCGACGCGGATCGAGGAGCAGGCCGACACTTACGCCTTCCTCGTCGACCAACTCGGCATGAACATCGTACCGCCGCGAAAACACTGAGCCGCACGCGCGAGCGAACTTCGTCGACGCGCGGAGGCGCGCGGCTCTGCCATACCGCCGTCAGCTCACCGTAGCGTACGGCAGCGTGACGCTGACGACGACACCGCGCCCGTCGTCGCGGTTTTGCGCCGTCGCGCGGCCTCGATGGGCCTCGGCGATCAAGCGCACGATATAAAGACCCAGCCCCAGATGCGGCGCGTCGCTGCGCTGATCGCCACGCACCGACACCATCGAATCGAACAGCCGGCCGCGCATGGCGTCAGGCAGCAGCGGCCCTTCGTTTTCCACCGACAAGCGAAGCTCGACGTCGCCGCGTTCCAGGCGCACGACGATCGGCGTCCCCGCGGCGCTGAACTCGACCGCGTTGGCCACCAGCTTGTCGAGCATCTGCGCGATCATCTCCGGTGCACCGTTGAAAATCACCTCGCCGGACGGAAGCTCGAGTTGCAGCGTGCGCTGCGGATAGGCAACGCGGTAACCGTCGACGCAACCCGCAACGACCTTGGCAAGGTCGAAACGTTCGCGCTCGTCCTCGCCGACGCTTTGCTCGAGCCTCGTCGCCTCGGTCATCCGGGTCAGAATATGCGTCAGCCGGTTCAGGCCCTGCTGCGCACGCTCCATGTAGACGCGCGCGTCGTCGGGCAGCGGCGAGAGCTTGAGATTGTCGAGCGAGCTTCGAACGACCGCGATGGGTGTGCGCAACTCGTGCGACAGGCGGCTGGCCATGTGCTCGCGGTAGCTTGCATACTGCGCCAGCCGCGACAGCACGCTCGAAAAGCTTCGCGACAGGTCGCCGATTTCATCGCCCGCGTTCGATCCCGCCAGGACGCCGCGAACGCGGCCCTGCGCGTCGATGGCGGCCTCGGCCTCGTCGCGCAGCTTGCGGATGCGCGCAGACAGCCGCGACGCATAGAGCGTCAATGCCAGAGAACCAATCAGCAGTGCGGCGAGGACGATGGAAAAAAGCCGCTCGAACGCGCGATTGCGCTCGGCGAGCACGGCGTTGGTCGTCTCCTCGACGATGACCGCGCCCTTGACCTGGTCTCCGACCCAAATCGGATGCGCCGCCGAAACGACGACCGCCTTGCCGTCGGGCGTCGGCCGCCGGTCGACGGTCAGGATCCCGGACAGCGCTCCGTCCACTTCCCTCGCCGGCAATGCGACGCGTCCGGCCTGCTCTTCGCTGAAATCCTCGCTCGGCTGCTTGAGCACCAGCGCGTAGAGTGGATGCAAGGTCTCGCGCTCCAGCCATTGCCACACCCGCGCGACTCCCGACTCCGCCACTTGCACATCAGGGAGCGAGGGTCGCTTGAGGCTTCCCGCACGGGCGAGAACATTGAGCTCGCGATCGATGACCCAGATGCGCGCCGTAGTGCGCGACAGGCCCTGCACGATCTGGGCGATTTCCGCCGGGCCGCCGCTGGCACCGGCGGAGGCGGCAACGCGCGGCGGAGAAGACGCCGCCGCGGAATCGGGGACCGGCGCCTCCTGCGATCGCTCGACCGTCAGCGACTCGCGAGGCGCCCCCGGCGCGTCGAACAATCGCGGCCGGTCGTGCAGCGCGGTCGCGACGGCCTGCGCAGTGCCGGCAAGCGTCTTTTCCTGAGCGTCGCGCAGAAAGCGTTCCAGCTCGCGCACGTACTCGTAGCCCAGCCACGGAATCGCCAGGAACACGGTCAGCACCAGCAGCAGTTGTGCCCGTATCCCGAGCGCGATGCGGATCCTACTCATAGGCAAGCGGACTCATCGTCGCCAGCAGCTCCGCCCTTATTGCTCGGCTTCGGCGTTCCAGCGATAGCCCATGCCGTACACGGTGTCGATGCAATCGAATGCCGGGTCGAGGACAAGAAACTTTCTGCGGATGCGCTTGATGTGCGAGGTGACGGTGGCATCGTCAACCACGATCTTGGCGTCGCGCATCAGGCTGTCGCGATCCTTGACGTGGCCGGGAAACCGAGCCAGCGTGTGGACCATCCAGAACTCGGTCAGCGTCAGGTCCACACGCTTGCCGTCCCACTGCACCGCGAGGCGCTTGAGATCGAGCTTCAGCTTGCCGCGCTCGATCGTTTCCTCGACCGCCTGCGGCGCGGCAAGCAGATCGCTGCGTCGGAACAGCGCGGCGATGCGCGCGATCAGGTGCGGCAGGCTTGCATCCTTGGTCAGGTAATCGTCCGCACCGAGGCGTAAGCCCGCGACGATATCAAAGTCGGAATCGCGCGCCGAAAGGAAGATGATCGGCAGATTCGCCGACAATGCGCGCAGCTCGCGACACAGCGCAAATCCGCCGTCGATATCGTCGGCAAGACCGATATCGATCAAGGCGAGGTCCGGCAACCTGGCGCGAAAAGCGCCGAGCGCTTCGCCGCGGCCCGCATACGCGGCGACTTCGTAGCCCTGCTTTTTCAGCACGTCCGCATAGTTGGCGCGTATGACCGGCTCGTCCTCGACGATGGCGATGCGGCGGCTCATGGCGATTGAAGTCTCATGGCGATTGAAGTCTCATGGCGAT
>DAIQRF010000189.1:0-5116 GCA_036786505.1 Casimicrobiaceae bacterium
GCACGCGGCAGAGCGCCACCCGCCGCCGCTCGCCGCCCGAAAGGTTGGTGACCTCCGCGTCGGCCGGCGGCAGGCGGAGCGCGTCCGGGGTACCTCGCGGGGTACATTGGGATGGTGGAAAGCGCAGAGCCAATGCTGGCGCGGATTCCCGGGCGAAATGTGCCTGCCGTCCACTCCGCCAACATTGGTCCAAGGGCGAACGTGAGTTCGCTTTTTTTTACCGCGGAATGCACCTTCATTTCGCGCCGGCCTCGTTTCGTGGGCAGCATGGCCGAATGAATTCGGCGCTACAGGGCAATCGTCTCCGTCATGTTTGATTTCGTTTACCGCAAGAAGCGCGTGGTCCAGGTCATTCTGGCGCTCATCACGCTGCCGTTCGCATTCTTTGGCGTGGACTACTATTTTCGCGGCGGTGGTTCAGCCACCGAAATTGCCCGCGTCGGGGGCGACACGATCAGTCAGGCGGAATTCGCGAACGCGATTCGCGATCAGCAGGATCGAATGCGCCAGTCACTCGGCAAAGACTACGATCCGACCGTGTTCGACAACCCGGAGGTCCGCTATTCGATGCTCCAGCAGCTTATCGGGCAGCGCGTGCTCGACTCGGAGGTTCGTCGCGGTAATTTGCGCGTTTCCGACGCGCAACTGGCGCAGTTCATCGGCGAACTGCCGCCGTTTCAGGAAGACGGGAAGTTTTCGCGCACCCGTTACGAACAGGTCCTCGCCTCGCAAAACATGACACCGCTGATGTTCGAGCAACGCGTGCGGCAGGAAATGACACTCGCGCCGCTGCAGGAACCCATCGCCAACGGCAATATCACGGCGATGAGCAATGTCGAGCGCTATCTGGGCCTGCTCGATCAGCAGCGGCAGGTTGCGGTGGCGACGGTCGCAGCCGACGCCTATCTCAAGGACGTCAAGATCGACGACGCCGCGGTCAAGGCGTTCTATGACACCAATCAAGGCGCGTTCCAGGTGCCCGACGAGGTGAAGATTGAATACCTTGTGCTTACGCCTGAGTCGCTCGTGGGGCAGATCACGGTCGACCCGGCGGAAGTGAAGAAGCAGTACGACGACAACGTCAAGCAATACACCAAGGCGGAAGAACGCCAGGCGAGCCATATTCTGGTCGCGGTCAAACCCGATGCCACCGACGCCGACAAGGCCGCGGCCAAGCAGAAGGCCGAAGCGCTCGCGGCACAGGCGCGCAAGACGCCGGGCAAGTTCGCCGAGCTTGCCAAGCAGAACTCCCAGGACCCGGGTTCGGCCGGGCAAGGCGGCGATCTGGGCTTTTTCGCGCCCGACGGCTCGATGGTCAAACCGTTCGAAGATGCGGTGTTTTCCGGCAAGCAGGGAGACATCGTCGGACCAGTGCAGACCGATTTCGGATGGCACATCATCCGCATCACCGGCGTCAAGCCCGGTAGAACGGAGAGCTTCGACGAGGCGAGGGCCCAGATCGAACAGGATCTCAAGCGGCAGAAGGCGACCAGGAAATTCATCGAAGCCGCCGACCAGTTTCAAAATCTGGTTTACGAGCAGGCGGACTCGCTTCAGGCTGCGGCCAAGGGGCTCAATCTGGAAGTGAAAACGACGCCGATGCTCACCCGCGCGCAGGTTCTGGCGCTGGCGCAGAACAACGCCAAGTTCGTCCAGGCGGTTTTCGGTGCCGAATCGCTGCAGGCGAAACGCAACACCGAAGCGCTGGAGGTCGCACCCAATACGCTGATGGCCGCCAGGGTCATCGATTACAAACCGGCCACGACGCGGCCGTTTGACGACGTCAAAGTCGAGATCCGCCGCCAGCTTGAGCGCAACGCGGCCAGCGAGCTCGCACAAAAAACGGGGAAGGAAAAGTTGGCGCTATTGGAGCAAGGCAAGGACGCCGGCATGTCGTTTGGCAAGCCGGTGACGCTGACCAGAAATCAGGCACTGCCTGGGTTTCCGCCCGATGCCTTGATCAAGATTTTCCAGGCGAATGCGAACAAACTGCCGGCATACGTCGGCGCTCCCGCCGAGCGCGGCACGTTTTCGATCTACAAGGTGATTCAGGCGGTGGCGCCGCCGGCGCCGGATCCCGAGCGACTCAAGGCATTCAACAAGCGTGTCGGGGACCAGGTCGGACTCGAGCTGTTCAATGCCTACCTGGCCAGCCTGAAGAGCAAGGCCGAGGTCAAGATCAATCAGGTCAATCTGGACAAGAAATAGTCTTTGGCGGCGGCCGGATACGCGGCGCCGTCGGTGCGGTCAGCGCGAATGCATTCGCACGCTTCGCCCGCGTTGCTGGCGGAACAACTGCGGCCTTACGTCGTGGGTAGCACCGGGCAGTTCAGGTCGCGCATCATTTTCTGATTGTCGGCGATGGCCCGTTCGCGATCGGCTGGCTCGTAGAACACCTTCGCGCCTTTTTCGTTGTACCTGAACACGGCCAGGTCGTTGCGCAGCGTCTTGATCCTGCCGCGCGCCTGCACGCACTGATCGAGTTTCTTTTTGCCTTCGGCCTCGTCCTTCGCCGTCTTGGCCGCCTCGTCCCCCCGTTGCTGCTGACGCTTCTTGATCTCCGCGTCCTTACTCGCCATGTCGCGCACCGCGTTCGGATCGGCCGGGCCGATGCTGGTATTGAGCTTCTCGGGTTTCGCGCCCGGTGGCGGCTGGTCGCCGTAGACCACGCGGCCATTCTCGTCGGTCCACTTGTAAAGGATCGCGTGAGAGGCGGTCGTTGCCAGGGCCACGAAGGTGCCAAATCCGGCGGCAAAAATAAGCGACGTGCGCAGCTTCATTCGGGTTCCGGTCACGCAAGAGTTATGACAATGTAATGCCAATCCTTGGCCAACGTCAACTCGCCGCCGCCCGGCGGCCTGCTGGCGCCGTTTACCGGTGTGCACGACGCGCGTATAATCGGTTTTTGCGCAGAGGAGAAATGCACGATGCGTGTCGTTCAAAAAGCCCTCACTTTTGACGACGTTCTGCTGCTCCCCGCCCTTTCCACCGTCGTTCCCCGCGACGTCAGCCTTCAAACCCGCCTTACCCCAAGCATTGTGCTGAACATTCCGCTGCTGTCGGCGGCAATGGACACGGTGACTGAAGCACGTCTTGCCATCGCCATCGCCCAGGAAGGCGGGATGGGCATCGTGCACAAGAACATGGCGCCGAAAGCCCAGGCGGCCGAGGTGGCGAAGGTCAAGCGGTTCGAGAGCGGCGTAGTCAAGGACCCGATCACCGTCCCGCCGACCATGTCCGTACACGACGTGCTGGCACTGACCCGGCAGCACAGGATTTCGGGGCTGCCGGTGCTCGACGGGCGCAAGGTGGTCGGGATCGTGACCAATCGCGACCTGCGCTTCGAGACCAATCTCGATCAACCGGTGGCCAATATCATGACCAAAGGCGACAAGCTGGTCACGGTTGCCGAGGGCACCGACCTCGAGTACGCAAAGAGCCTGATGCATCGCCATCGGCTCGAACGGGTCCTCGTGGTGAACGACAAGTTCGAGCTCAAGGGCCTGATCACGGTCAAAGACATCCTGAAAGCGACCGAGCACCCGAACGCTTGCAAGGACGAGCGCGGCCAGTTGCGCGTCGGCGCAGCGCTCGGGACCAGCGCCGACACCGATGAACGCGCCGAAGCGCTGGTCGCCGCCGGCGTCGACGTTCTGGTCGTCGATACCTCGCACGGCCATTCTCAGGGCGTGCTCGACCGCGTTCGCTCGGTCAAGCGTACTTTCCCGCAAGTGCAGGTCATCGGCGGCAACGTCGCGACCGCGAGCGGCGCTCGGGCGCTGGCCGACTGCGGCGCCGACGGGATCAAGGTTGGTATCGGCCCGGGATCGATCTGCACCACGCGCATCGTTGCCGGCGTCGGCGTGCCGCAGATCTCCGCGATACTGAGCACGCTCGAGGGCATCGGCGATCTCGGCATTCCGTTGATCGCCGACGGCGGTATTCGATATTCCGGAGACGTCGCGAAAGCGATTGCCGCGGGCGCGTCCAGCGTCATGCTGGGCAGCCTGTTCGCGGGGACCGAGGAATCCCCGGGGGAGATCGAGCTCTATCAGGGACGCTCGTACAAGAGCTACCGCGGTATGGGCTCGCTGGGCGCGATGCAGCTCGGCTCGAGCGACCGTTACTTTCAGGATGCCGAAGGCGAAGGAGCCGCGGAGAAGCTGGTCCCCGAGGGCATCGAGGGACGCGTGCCGTACAAGGGGACCATGGTCGCGGTCGTGCATCAGCTCCTCGGCGGCGTGCGCGCGGCGATGGGCTACTGCGGCTGCGCGAATATCGACGCGCTGCGCACGCGGGCCGAGTTCGTTGAGATCACGACCGCCGGCATTCGCGAATCGCACGTGCATGACGTGCAGATCACCAAGGAAGCACCGAATTATCGCGTCGACTGACAGCGTGGTTCCATCAACCCGGCGCGCCGGACGCAACGAAGGCGCTGCGCGCGAAGATCCGGCAACCGTACCCCTGCGCTTGCTGATGACAGTTTCCGATGTCTAGCGCAAGCACCGTGCAAGGCCGTCGCGCGGGGATGCCGTTCATCCTGGTGGTGGTTTTCATCGACGTCCTCGGCATTGGCATCGCGCTTCCGGTGCTGCCGATGCTGGTCGGCGAGTACACCGCAAGCCGCGAATTGCAGGCCTACTGGTACGGCGCGCTCGTCGTCGTCTACGGCGTGATGCAATTCTTCTGCGCACCGTTGCTCGGTGCATTGTCGGACCGCTTTGGACGCCGGCCGCTGCTGCTGTGGTCGCTGCTGGGCCTCGGGCTGCATTTCCTCTTGCTTGCGCTCGCGCCGTCGCTGCCGCTGATGTTCGTCGCCCGCGTGGTGGGCGGCGCCACCGGCGCAAGTTTTTCAGTCGCCAACGCGTACGCGTCCGATGTCTCGACCACCGAGCAGCGGGCGAAGAGTTTCGGCTTGATCGGTGCGGCCTTTGGCCTCGGCTTCATTTTCGGTCCGGTGATCGGCGGCCTGCTCGGCAGCGTTAACCTGCATTTGCCGTTCTACGCCGCCGCCGGGCTGTCGCTGCTCAACGCCACCTACGGCTTTTTCATCCTGCCGGAGTCGTTGCCGCCCGATCGCCGCTCGCCGTTCTCGCTTGCCAAGGCCAATCCC
>DAIQRF010000190.1:0-5083 GCA_036786505.1 Casimicrobiaceae bacterium
TTCGGGTCGGCCGCGAATGCGTTCTCCAACGCGGCGCGTCCGGCGACGAGCTCGCGCTTCCAGCCGGCGACTCCCGGATTCGCGGCAGCCGTGGGCGCGTCGGCAAGCGTCGCGGTCACCGCAGAATGTCAGGCCTGCGCCGCGGCCGGCGCCGGCGGGGTGCCGGCGGAAACCGTCAACACCTCGTAGCCGTCGTCGGTGACCAGCACGGTATGCTCCCACTGCGCGGAGAGGCTATGGTCGGCGGTCACGATGGTCCAGCCATCGGCGAGACAGCGAATGCCGGCGCGGCCGGCGTTAATCATCGGCTCGATCGTGAAAATCATCCCCGGCTGCAGCTTGAGACCCGTCCCCGGCCGGCCGTAATGCAGGACTTGCGGCTCCTCGTGGAACTGGCGGCCGATGCCGTGACCGCAGAATTCACGCACTACGGAAAAGCCGTGGCTCTCGGCATGGCGCTGAATCGTCGCGCCGACGTCGCCCAAGGTCGCGTCGGGCTTGACCGCGCGAATGCCGCGCCACATCGCGTCGAAGGTCACTTCACACAGCCGCTTGGCCTGGATCGCCGGCGCTCCGATGTAGAACATACGGCTGCTGTCACCGTGAAAACCGTCCTTGATTACGGTCACGTCGATGTTCACGATGTCGCCGGCCTTGAGCTTCTTGTCACCCGGAATGCCGTGGCAGACCACGTGATTGACCGACGCGCAAATCGACGCGGGATACGGCCGGTGACCGGGCGGAGCGTAATTCAAGGTCGCCGGCACCACCTTTTGCACGTTGACCTGGTAGTCGTGCGCGATGCGATCGAGCTCGCCGGTGGCGACGCCCGCCCGAACGTGCGGCGTGAGAAAATCGAGCAGCTCCGAGGCGAGACGTCCCGCAACGCGCATTTTTGCGATCTCGTCCGCGGTCTTGATCGCAACCGACATGGTGTTCGTACCTCTCATGATCAGGTGCGCAACAACTCGTTGATGCTGGTCTTGGCGCGAGTCCCGGCGTCGACCTGCTTGACGATCACCGCGCAATAAAGCTGGCAACGGCCTCTAGCGGAGGGCAGGCTGCCGGCGACGACCACCGAGCCTGACGGTACCCGGCCATAGCTCACCTGGTCGGTGTCGCGGTGATAGATCTTGGTGCTCTGGCTGATGAACACACCCATTCCCAGCACCGAGTTCTCTTCGACGATGACACCCTCGACGACCTCGGAGCGCGCTCCAATGAAGCAATTGTCTTCGATAATGGTGGGATTGGCCTGCAACGGTTCCAAGACCCCGCCGATGCCGACACCCCCGGACAGGTGCACGTTGCGGCCGATTTGCGCGCACGAGCCGACGGTCGCCCAGGTGTCGACCAGCGTGCCCGAGTCGACATAGGCGCCGATGTTGACGAAGCTTGGCATCAGCACGACGTTCGGTGCGATGTAGGCGCCGCGCCGCGCGACCGCGGGCGGCACCACGCGTACGCCCGCCTGAGCGAAGGCGGCATCGTCGAACTGCGCGAACTTGGTCGGCACCTTGTCGTAAAAGCGAAACGGCGCTGACGGCCCCGCGAGGCCGATCGGCACCGAGTCCGACAACCGAAATGAAAGCAGCACCGCCTTTTTGAGCCACTGATGCGTCACCCACTCGGCGCCGCGCTTCTCGGCGACGCGCAAACGCCCTGCGTCGATCTCGCCGATCGCGGCGTCGACGGCGTCGCGAATCGACGCCGGCGCAGTCGCCGCGTTGAGCTCGGTGCGCCTCTCCCAGGCGGCGTCGATCGTTTGTTGCAGCTGATCCATGGACAAGCGCATAGGCATCGCCGACAAAACCGCCATTTTACCCGTGCGCGGCGCCTTGCGCCGAGACGACTGCCGAGCGACGCTACATCGGACGCTACATGGCCTTGAACAGATGGGCGAAGGTGCGGCTTACCATCAGCGGCTCGGGTCGATCCTTGAGCAACACCAGCGGTTGGCGCAGCGTCTTTAGCTTGCGCGCCCGACGAAGCCCACCAGACGGTCGACGGCTTCGGCGCATTCGTCGAATGAGGCCACCAGCGCAATGCGAACGTAGCCCCGGCCGGGGTTGAGACCGGCCCTGTCGCGTCCCAGGTAGCTTCCTGGCAGGACGCTGACTGCTTCTTCGGCGTAGAGTCGCCGCGCAAACTCGGCGTCGTCGCCGGGGACGCGGGCCCATAGATAAAACGCTGCGTCGGGCGTGTGCGCGGGCAGAATCGCGCAAATGCCCGGCGCCAGCTTGGCAAATTTTTCCGCGTACAGGGCGCGATTGGCGCGGACATGCACTTCATCGTTCCAGGCGGCGATGCTCGCCGCGGCGACCGCGGGCGACATCGCTGAACCATGATAGGTCCGGTAAAGCAGGAATGCGTTGACCAGCGCAGCGTCGCCGGCAACGTATCCCGAACGCAAGCCGGGTGCGTTGGATCGCTTGGAAAGGCTGCCGAAGGAAACCAGTCGCGGGTAGCCGTCGCGCCCCAGCGCTTGCGCCGCCGCAAGCGCGCCGAGTGGAGGGGCCGCTTCGTCGAAGTAAATCTCGGAATAGCACTCGTCGGCGGCGATCACAAAATCGTGCCGGTCGGCCAGCTCGAACAGGTAACGCCACTCGTCCTGACGCATCACCCTGCCCGTGGGATTGTCGGGCGAGCACACATACAGCAGTTGCGTCCGTGCCCATACCGCGTCGGGCACGTCCGCCCATCGCGGCGCGAAATCGTCTTCAACGAGACTATTGACGTAGAAGGGCGTCGCGCCGGCCAGCAGCGCGGCGCCCTCGTAGATCTGGTAGAACGGATTGGGAACGACGACCGTCGCGTCGACGCGACTGGAATCGATGACCGTCTGCGCGAAGGAAAACAGCGCCTCGCGGCTGCCGAGCACCGGCAACACTTGCGTTGCCGGATCGAGCGAGATCAATCCATGACGGCGCTTGAGCCACGCGGCGATCGCCTCGCGCAACGCGGGCGCGCCTGCCGTTGTGGGATAATTCGCAAGCCCCTTCGCGCCTGCCGCAAGCGCGTCGAGAAGCAGCGGGGGTGTCGGATGGCGCGGCTCGCCGATCGACAGGCTGATCGGCGGCTTCCGAGGATCGGGCACCACGCTCGCAAAGAGCGCACGCAGCCGTTCGAACGGATACGGCTGCAATTGCGCGAGGTGCGGATTCAAAAAAAGTGGCGCGAAAAACGCGATGACGAATTGAGCGAAATCGGATTATACGTGACGAGCACGCGCTCTTCAGCGCTGACGGCCGGGGCCTGGAAAATCGCGGCGGTGCTGGCGTGGCTTCTCGCGTCGGGCATCTTGGCGCTTACCGTCGCACATTGGGGCTGGAAGTGGTTCGGCCCGGCGCCGGTGACGATTCCGGTCACGATATCGGACAGCGATGTCACGCGTCGCGTTGCCGATGCAAAACTGTTCGGGGTTGCACCTCCGTCGACCGCTGCCGGCGCGAGCGCAAGCGCCGGCTCGGGTGACCTGCGTCTGCTCGGGGTCTTCGCGCTTCGCGACGGCAGCGGCTACGCGCTGTTTCGGACCAGTCGCGGTTCGCTCATCGTGTCCAGCGGACAGGAAATCGGCGCCAGCGTGCGGCTCGATGCGGTACGACCCGACGGCGTCACGCTGATTGAGGGTGGCGTCCGCCGTGAAATCGTTCTACGCGCGGCGGCGGTGGAAACCCGACCCGCGGTCGGCGTCGCGCAGCACGCCAAGCCCTCGGCGTGCGCGGTGCCGGCGGGATTTACCGGGCCGATCGTGCGCCTGAATGCGGAACTGCTCGGAGGCATGACCGGCGCGCCGGATGCATGGAAGGCGTTGCTCGAGGCAGGGCCCGGTGCATTGATCGTGCGCGATCAAAGCGGCTTCGCCGGGATGCTGGGACTCAAGAACGGCGATCGCGTGGAACGCGCCAACGGTATCCCGCTGGCGATTCCGGATGACATCGTGGCCACGGTTCTGCAGCCGCTGACCAAGAGTCAGGCGGTGTGGGTCGCCGGCACGCGCGCCGGAAAGCCCCAGCAGTGGCTGTATCTCAACGCAGGAGCATGTCCGGGGTAGCGCGCCGCGGCGTAGGCACGCATGGAGACGCTTTATGCCAATCAACGCTCGCGTGCGAACAAAAATAATTGACGCTGCGCGTTCAGCCTCGCCGGACGCATTCACTCGGCCACTGCCGTAAGCGCCACCGTTTCCGGCAACCAGTCGAGCAGCTCGGGAAGCGAATGGATGACGCCGTCGGCGGCCCAACGTTCCGGCGCGTCGTCGGCGCCCAGGTAGCCGTAGCTCGCGATCAAGGTCTTCATTCCCGCGGCGCGGCCGGCGACGATGTCGCGCTCGGCGTCGCCCACGTACAAGCAGTCGGAGGGGTCCACTTTCAGTGCCACCGCCGCCGCCAACAACGGTTCGGGGTGCGGCTTTGCGTTGGCCGTGGTGTCGCCGCAGATGACCGCGACCGTGCGTGTCGAAAGCGCCAGCCGCTCGAGTATCGGCAGCGTGAACCGCGTGGCCTTGTTGGTGACGATGCCCCAGCGCAAGCCGCGGCGCTCGATCTCCGCCAGAACCTTCTCCGCGTCCTCGAACAACTGCGTTTTTTCGCAGAGCGCTGCCGCGTAATAGTCGAGGAACATGTCGCGCAGGAGGTCGAACTCGGGACTCTCGCGGCCGATGCCGAACGCCGCGCCCAGCATGCCGCGCGCACCGTGCGACGCGTGCGGACGAAGCACCTCGAGCGGCATCGGCGGCAGCGAACGATCGGCGCGAACCCGGTTGAGAGCGCCGGCGAGATCGCCGGCGGTGTCCGCGAGCGTGCCGTCAAGATCGAACAGCACCGCGCGAACGTTAAGCCGCGCAGCGGGAGCGACGCTACGGGTCACGACGGAAGGTCATGATGTAGTTGACCGAGGTGTCGGCTTCGAGCCGGTAGGACCGGGTGAAGGGGTTGTACGTCATACCGGTAAGCGCGTCGGTCTCGAGCCCCGCCGTGCGCGCGAACGCGGCGATTTCCGAAGGCTTCAGAAACCGCGCGTAGTCGTGCGTGCCGCGAGGCAGAAGGCCCAGTACATACTCCGCGCCGACGATGGCCAGCGC
>DAIQRF010000191.1:0-5081 GCA_036786505.1 Casimicrobiaceae bacterium
GCGATCTCGCTTTGGACTTCTCGCAACTTGCACGCGACATCGTGAGCTGGGGCCAGGAGCTCGGGTTTGCCGAGCTTGGCATCGCCGATACCGAACTTTCCGCCGACGAAGCGCGGCTTGGCGCGTGGCTCCATTCAGGCCGCCATGGAGAAATGGATTATATGGCACGGCACGGCGCCCGCCGGGCACGTCCGTCAGAAATGGTGCCGGGCACCATCCGCGTCATCACTGCCCGGCTCGATTACCTGCCCCGCCGCGCGCAAGATCCAGGCGCCACGCTTGCCGATTCGCGCAAGGCATATGTCTCGCGCTACGCACTGGGCCGCGATTACCACAAGGTCATGCGCCAACGGCTTCAGCGCCTGGCCGATCGCATCGGCAATGCAGTCGGGAACTCAGGCGACACTTCAGTTGAGTCTTATCGCTGCCGCGTTTTTACCGACAGCGCTCCGGTGCTCGAGGTTGCACTGGCGGCAAAAGCAGGATTGGGCTGGCGCGGAAAACATACCTTGCTGCTGACGCGCGACGGTGGCTCGTTCTTTTTTCTGGGCGAGATCTATACCGATCTGCCTTTGCCGGTGACGCCGGCGGTCAGCGCTCATTGCGGAACATGTCGCGCCTGTCTCGACGTCTGTCCGACGGGAGCGATTGTGGCTCCGTACGAGCTCGATGCACGACGCTGCATTTCGTACCTGACCATCGAGCTCAAGGGAAGCATTCCAGAGAGTCTTCGCCCGCTGATCGGAAACCGCGTGTACGGCTGCGACGATTGCCAACTCGCCTGCCCGTGGAACAAGTATGCCCAGCCAAGCGACGAGCCGGATTTCGACGTCCGCAACGGCCTGGATGATGTTGATCTGGCGCACCTGTTCGCGTGGACCGAGTCCGACTTCAACGTGCGCATGGAAGGCAGCGCGATTCGCCGCATCGGTTTCGAGCGCTGGCTGCGCAACCTCGCGGTCGGACTTGGCAACGCGAGCTACAGTGAGCAAATCGTTGACGCTCTCGCGTCGCGCCGCGACGACGCGTCGCCGCTGGTGCGCGAGCACGTCGCATGGGCGCTGGCCGCGCAAGAAAAGAAGCGCGTTACTACTAGCGAATGAGCTGGTTCATCGACACGATGGGCAGCATCACCGCCAACACCAGCACGAGGACGATCGCGCCCATGAAAACGATCAGCAGCGGCTGTACCAGTGCAGCGAGCCAGGTCAGGCGTCGCTCGACGTCCTGTTCCTGCTCGCGCGCTGCGCGATCGAGCATCGCCGGCAATTGCCCGCTTTGCTCTCCGTTGGCGACCAGGTGAACGAGCAACGGCGGAAATACCCGCTGGCTCGCAAGGGCGCGCGCCAAGGACACGCCTTCCCGTACGTGCGCGGCGACGGCGTCTGCGGCGCGGCGCATCGGACGCGCCCACACCACGCCGGCGGCGGTGTCGAGCGCACGCAGAAGCGGTGCGCCGCTGCCGGTGAGAATCGACAGCGTGCTGGCGAAGCGCGCCGTATCCAGTCCGGAAAGCACTCTGCCGGCCACCGGCAGGCGCAGCAGCAGCGCATGCCAGCGATCTTTCCAATGTTCGCGGCGCAGGAGCAGCGTCACACCGATTACGAATAGCGCGATCGCTCCCAGCCAGTACCACCCCGTTGCACGCATGAAGCCGCTGCTCGCGATCAGCGCCCGGGTCAGGAATGGCAGTGTCTGCCGGCTCTGCTGATAGACGGCGACGATCTGCGGCACCACGTAGAGCAAAAGTGTGGTGATGACGCCCAGCGCGATGATGGTGATCAGCGCCGGATAGATGAGCGCGAGCGTAAACTTCTGGCGCAGCATCTGTCTGGCTTCGAGATAGTCCGCGAGCCTGGATAAGACGCCGCCGAGCTGACCCGTTTCGGCGCCGACGGCAACGAGCCCCCGATACAGATCGGAAAAGGTTCGCGGAAACCGCGACATCGCGGCCGCGAGCGGCTCGCCAGCCGCGACCTGATCGCGAATTGCTTCCAGCAGCCGCGCGGTGCCTGGGTGGTCCGTCTGCTCGGCCAACGCTGTCAACGCCTGGTCAAGCGGCATTCCCGATGCGACCAGTGTCGCCAACTGCCGCGTCGTAAGCGCCAGCAGCATCGTCGACAACCGCGTCGCTTCGGTGCGCGCGGTGATGGCGCCGGCAGAGGTCTCGACCGCCGTTGGAAACAAGCCGTCGGTGCGCAGCAGATCCCGCGCTGCGCGCGGGGTCGCCGCGTCGACGATCCCGCGTCGCGATCGACCGGTGGCGTCGACAGCCTCGTAACGAAATGACGGCATCGGCAGTTTTCGCGCTTCAGCGGCCGAAGCCGCGTAACGGCGCGCGAAGCAGAAATTGATTGGGCTTGCCGAGCATCAGGTTGACCAGCTTTTGCACGCAACTCTTCCAACAAATGCGATGTGGGTGACTTGGCCAAGGTTCAGGATGCTGCTCCGGTAACCCGCAGCAGCTCGGCAAGCGAGGTCGTGCCATCCGCCAACCATCGCGATCCGTCCGCCCGCAGCGTGCGCACGTTCGCACGCGTACACGCCTCCCGCAGCGACGGCTCGCCGGCGCGATCGTGAATCATTCGGCTTAAGGGTTCGTCGATCAGCACCAGCTCATAGATGCCGGTGCGCCCGCGGTAGCCGGACTGGCTGCATGATGCGCAGCCCACCGGGCGATACAGACGCTGCGTCGGCGGAAGGCCGAGGCTCGACAGGATCTCCGACTCGCCGGCGGTCGGCGTTGTTGCCTCTCTGCACTCGACACACAGGCAGCGCACGAGTCGCTGCGCCAGGACGCCGCGCACCGACGACGCGAGCAGGTACGGCTCGACTCCCATGTCGGCAAGGCGCGTCACCGCGCTGACCGCATCGTTGGTGTGCAAGGTGGCCAGAACCAGATGCCCGGTGAGGCTCGCCTGAACCGCGATCTGCGCCGTTTCGAGATCCCGGATTTCTCCGATCATGATGATGTCGGGATCCTGGCGCAGGATCGAGCGCAGCGAGCGTGCAAACGTGAGCTCGATCCGCGGATTGACCTGCGTCTGCCCGACCCCGTCGAGCGCGAACTCGATCGGATCTTCAACCGTCATCACGTTGAGCGCGCCGCGAGGCAGGCGCGACATCGCAGCATAGAGCGTGGTCGTCTTGCCGCAGCCGGTAGGTCCGGTGACCAGCACGATGCCGTGCGGCTCGCGTATAAGACGGTCGATCGCCGAAAGCGTCTCGTCGCTCATGCCGAGCGCGGTCAGATCGAGCCGCGCCGAGTCCTTGTCGAGAAGTCGCAGCACCACGCGCTCCCCTGGTCCGGTGGGCAGCGTCGATACCCGCACGTCGACGCTCTTGTCGCCGAGCTTGAGCGCGATACGCCCGTCCTGCGGAAGGCGTTTTTCGGCGATGTCCAGGCTCGCCATCACCTTCAGTCTCGACACCAGAGCCGCGTGCAGCGCGCGCGGCGGTTCGATAATGTCGCGCAGCACACCGTCGACGCGGAAGCGCACCACCGAGCGCATTTCGTAGGGCTCGAAGTGGATGTCGGATGCGCGCTCGCGCAGCGCCTGCAGCAGGAGCGCGTTGATCATCCGGATCACCGGAGCATCGGACGTCGATCCGAGCAGATCCTCTGCCTTGGGGATGTCCTGCAGCAGTCGCGCGAGGTCCGCGTCGCGCGACAAATTTTCACTGAACTGAGCGTCACTGAACTGAGCCGCGGGCGCCGACGCCTGGTTGTATGCGCTCGCCAGCTCGGCGGCGAAGCGCTCGTCGTCGACCCTCAGCGTTTTCAGCGGCCGCTGCAGCACGCGCTTGAGTTCGGCGATGCCCTCGACCGATGCATCGTCGCGGGCGACGACCAGCACCGCGTCTCCTTCATCGCGCAACGGGAAAACGCCGTGGGCGCGCGCGAACGCGTACGACACGCGGGGAGCGGCGGCGGTCAAGGAAGCCGCGTCCGACGCGAAGCTTGATTCAGGCATCGGCATCGTTATCGGTTCCTGGAAATCAAGCTACTGCGGCTTGGCCGCGGGCGCCGGTGTCGGGGCCGGCGATGACGGCAGCCCGGACGGCGGCGCATTCAACGGCGCGTTCGGCAACGCATTTGGCAACTGAGGTAGCTCCGGCACCGTGGTATCCGGCCAGAACGCTCGCTCCGCGGGCCGCAGGCGCTGCTGCTCGCCCATCAGGTAATCATAGCGATCGTTCGTAAGCGAGGCCCCGGCGCCGGCGGTGCGAATCACCGTCGGCTTCAGAAACACCATGAGGTTGGTCTTCACGCGACGCCGATTGTCGTAGCGAAACAGCGCACCCAGCAGCGGAACGTCGCCGACCACCGGCACCCGGTTCGATCCATCGGTGAAGCTGTCCTCGATCAGCCCGCCGAGGACGATGATCTGGCCGTCCTCCACCGCTACAGTCGATTCGAGCGAGCGCTTGCTGGTGATGATGCCGGCGGCGTTGGTCGTATCCTGGATGCGCGAGACTTCCTCGTAGATCACCATTCGTACCGTCCCGCCCTCGGTGATCTGCGGCTTGACCCGCAACGTCAGGCCGACGTCCTTGCGCTCGATGGTCTGAAACGGCGTCGGTGTCGTCGCCGAGCCGGTCACCGCGTACTGACCGGTGATGAAAGGCACGTTCTGCCCAACGACGATCTTCGCTTCCTCGTTATCGAGCGTCAGCAGGTTCGGCGTCGACAGGATGTTGGTGTTGGCGTCGGATTCGAGCGCCCGGGCGAGCAGCGCCAGATTAGTGATGATGCCGATGCCGGGAATGCTGATCGTGCCGCGGATGACGCCGAGGTTGAGCCCCTGCCCCAGCGAGCCGAGGCTGACCTGCGCATCGAGAAGGTTGCTGCCGCTTCCGCGCGGCGTGAAGTTGGTACCGCCGCCCACCTGCGTCTGATTGTTGTTCAAGCGATTGGGATCGAGAAAATTCCACTGGATGCCGAACTCGGCTGCCTTGTCGGCGGAGACTTCGACCACCAGCGCCTCGACGTAGATCTGGGCGCGCCGCACGTCGAGTTTTTCGACCACGGCGCGGATGTTGTTGTAGATCGGCTCCGCCGCCATCACGATCAGCGCGTT
>DAIQRF010000192.1:0-5057 GCA_036786505.1 Casimicrobiaceae bacterium
CCAGCACCTGGCGCATCTGGGGTCGGCGTTTCTCGTTTCGCCGTTCGAGGATGCGGCCGTGCTGGAAACGGCATTGGTGATCAAGACGGTGATGCATCACTTTTCGTGGGGGTCTGGACCATGAAGACAATTTACTATCCGCAGGACGACATTCTGGAAATCCACCTGAGTGACAAGCCCGTTGCCCGTGAGGTGTCGCAAGACTGGAATGTGAATGTCAGCTACGCCGAGGACGGTTCCGTCGTGGAGCTGGTGATTCTGGACGCGGTGAAGGCGGGGTTCATGCCCTTTCGGGGCGGCGACCGGAAGGCGGCTTGACCGGGACGCATCTATGGACGCCTCCTTCCGGCGATAAGACGCGGTCGGATGTCGACCTAGTGACCTGCTGGCCGTGGAGAGGTGGCGCGCGATACCAACCCGCGCTATTACGCGCTGATCGAGGCGTTTCGCGAGCTGACGGGAGTGCCGATGGTGCTGAACACCTCGTTCAACGAGAACGAACCGCGCATGGCAGCAGTGGTGATGCGCGCGGGTGAAGGCGCCCACTTCAGGGCCTCCTTCGCAAGCGTGATGTCGGGGCGCTGGATCGGGTCATCGCTCGGGAGCGGCTTGAACACGATCAGCGATTTCGATCCGGTCAGTTCGATGACCTTCTTCGCGCGACCTTGAGCCGCTCTGGATAGAGACTGTGGTTGCTCTTCTGGCACCACGTTGCATCCTTCCGCGCCCCAAAAAACCACCGCCGCCGATCATTTCGGCCACGCTCGTTGATTCGACGCATGGTCACGGAGAAGGCGCTCTGGGGCGAGGAACGCATCGCCAATGAACTCCTGCTCGAGCTCGCTATCAGGGTTTCGCCTCGCACGGTGCGGCAATACATACCCAAGCGGCCGCCGGGTCGCCCACGTGGCGATCAGCGCGGGTCGAGGTTGGTGCGCAATCACGCTAAGGCGATCGTTGCCTGTGACTTCTTCGTCACGGCAACGGCGCCGCTTCTTCTTGGCTGGCTGCTCGATCACGGCGCACCGCGCGGAATTTTCGTCGTGGTGGTCGTGGCGCTCACGCTGAACGTTGCCTCGACCGTACGGCTGCGCAAGGACGTCGAGCACAACAAGGCACTGGCCGCAAAAGCGGCCGAATGGCCGAGCGGTCAGCCGCTCACGCGAGCGGCAAGTCGCTGTGAAGGATGTGCTCGATCTCGCGTGTGCTTTGTGCGAGTTTCGGCAGCAGTTCGGATTCGATTTCGCGTTTGGTGTGGCGGCTGAACGCAAGGCTCAGGTTCAGCGAGGCGATGGTGTTGCCGCTGCGGTCGCGGATCGGCGTTGCCAGACCCGCGATCCCTTGCTCGACTTCTCCGTTGATAAAACAATAGCCGGTTCTACGGACCCGAAGGATGCGCTTTTTGAGTTCGGCTTTGTCGGTCACGGTTTGCTTGGTGGCGGCAATCGGCTTGAGCTCGGCGAGGTAGGCATCGAGCGCCTGGTCGGGCAGCGCGGAAAGCAGCACCCGACCCATCGAGTTCAAATACGCGGGCAAGCGGCTGCCGACGGAGAGATCGATACGGATAATCCGCCGCGCTTCGGCGCGCACAACGTAGACGACGTCCGCACCGTCGAGCACGCCGATTGAGCAGGTCTCGCCGGTGTCCTGCATGAGCGCGTCGACGATTGGCTTGGCAACGGCGCGAAAACCGAGCGAGGCCAGATACGCATAGCCCAGGGACAGCACGCGTGGTGCGAGCGTGTAGGTGCGCCCGCTGCTGCGCAGGAAGCGGAGGCGCTGCAGCGTGCCGAGAATGCGCATCGTCGCGGCGCTCGTGATGTCGAGCCGCTCGGCGACATCGCCCATGGTAAGCGCGTGCGTTTCGTCGCTGCCGAACAGCTCGAGCACGCGCAGGCCGCGTTCGAGAGATTTGAGGTGCTCGGCGCGCGCTGGCATTATTTGCTTATGGGTTTTGGGCTTGCTTGACATAGGGTGTCCGAGCTGGGAATATGCACTTGCGAAGAAGTGTTCGCAAATTGCGTAGTTTAGCGCGGAACGGCAGATGAGCAATGCGTCTCAGGCGGCCATTGCGTGCAGGGACGAAGGTAGGCATGTCCGCTGCTTTCGAAACGGGGACGATCCCTGTCCGAGAGACGTCTACTGCAGTGGCGCAAACATTCGCGGAGAGCAGATGCGGGCATCGATGTTGGAAGAACTGGTTCCGGTACCGAATCCCTACCCGGTGGTAGCGGACGTGCAATACCCGGAAGTCTGGCACCTGTGTGAACAAGCGCGCAGCCTCGTTTGGGATCCGATGCGCGACATCGACTACAGCGATCTCGGTCGCGCTGACTTGCCCGCCAAAGTCCGCGCTGCCGGCGCCGAATGGTGGAGCTTGCGCGCCTGGATGGAGCATGGCGCAACGCCCTACGGTGCCGAACGATTGCGCGAGGCGATCTTCGAACACCAGCCGTTCGAGATCAAACAGCACATCACCAACTTCATTGGCGAAGAGTTGCGGCATCATGAGGTGAGTTTCCGCATCGCCAACGCGCTGGGCGGCTACGAGCCGACCCCGCGCGCCGATTATTTCAAGCAGATTATCCCGCGCTTCCACGACGAGAAAGACGAGAAGGCGATGAGTTTTTTCGCCGGGCTATCGGTCAACACGCTGTTCGAACAGCTCTCCGGCGAGCTGTTGCAAGCGCGCTACGAGAACGCGCGCTTCGCCTCGATCAAAGAGGCGTGCCGCTTGGTGCTGCGCGACGAAGCGCGGCACATCCAGTTCGGTCGCATCATTATGCGGCGCTTTTTCAACGATCTTACCGATCAGGAAAAGATCGTGATCGGCGCCAAGTTCGCCAAGAAGCTTCGCGGCAGTCTGCTCAATGGCGTGTATGCGGTTGTAAATCTTCCCGACGGCGAGCGCCAGCGCTCCGGCCGCAACCGTGCATTGGCGGCCGAATACGGTTTGGGGGCCACGCATCCGGACGAAGAGATCGACATCATTCGCCGCGGCGTCGACAAAATTCGCAAGGATGTCGGCCAATACGGTGTCGAAATTCCCCGCATTCCGGAGATCGACGACAATCGTCCGGCGCTACTGCCGCAATAGGTCTCTGCGGTTCCCGAGCTTTACCGGTCCATTTCTCGACGAGGTCAGCATGAGCGTTCGAATGTCGTTTCGCAAAGTCGGTTTAGTCGTCACGGTTGCAGCAATCTGCGGTGCCGCGCCGCTCGCGGCGCTCGCGCAAGCGGAATTGAATATGCCGATTCTGGTGCCGCTGACTGGCTTCCTGTCCCTCGAAGGCACCAGCCAACGAAACGGCGCGCTGCTGGCCGTCAAAAACGCGCCGAGTTCGGTCAAGATCACGGCCGAGGTTACCGATACCGGCGCATCGCCGGAAGGCGCGGTCACGGCACTCGAGCGGGCACTGTCGCGCGGTAAGGTTTCGGTGGTCGCCGCTTCGATGCTTGGCACGCAAATGCTCGCCATGCTGCCAGTCGCGCTTGAAAACAAAGTGCCGCTTGCCACCGTTTCCGGTACTGCCGATATTACCGAAAAGAACAACCCGTACGTGTTCCGTTTTTTTCCCGGCGATGCCGTGGCGAAAGGCGCGCAGGTGCGTTACACGCTCGAGACACTGAAAAAGCGTCGCGTTGCGCTGATATATCAAACGACCGCCTATGGTCAGAGCGGCCATCGCCATATCGTCGAACTGCTTAAAAAGGCTGGCGTCGATCCGGTCATGGAAGAGGCGCTCGATGTGTCGGTCAAAGATATGTCTCCGGTCATCGGCAAGGTGCAGGCGGCCAAGCCGGACGTGATCCTGCTGCATCTGCATGGCGGACCTTCGGCGCTGTTCGTCAAGCAGGCTGCCGCAGCCAAGGTCAACCTCCCGATCGTCGCCGGCTCCGGCCTGAGCCAGCCCTCGACGATCGCGCTGCTGGAACCGGCCGAACTCAAAGACGTCTGTGCGGAAACCAATGCCGCGCCGAGCGCCGGCGGCTCGTCCGAGATGGAGCGCTTCTATAACCAGTATCGTGCCGAATTCAAGACCGAGCCGGACGGTTTCGCGGTCGGCCAGTACGACGCAACCTCGATGATCATCGACGCCGTTGCCAAAGGCGCGCGTTCGGCCGAGGACATTCGCCGCGCGCTGTCGACCGGCAGCTTCAAGGGCGTCGCGATGACCTATAAATCCGATGGCAAGGGCAACATGGCGAATTCCTCCCTGATCATTTGCTACGACGGCACGAGCCGCATGCCGAAGATCACCAAGCGCTACGACTGATCTGCGGTAAGCCGTTTCGTGCTGTTGCAAATCCTCGTCAATGCGTTGGCGCTTGGCGCGTCCTACGCATTGCTCGCGCTGGGCTTTGTTTTAATTCTTAACGCCACCAGCGCGGTCAATTTCGCCCACGGCGATATGGTGATGGCCGGCGGTTACGTCGCCATCGCGCTCGGCACCGCACTGAAGCTCCCCGGTGCGGCGCTGCTGCCGCTGGTGGTCTGCATCATGGCGGCGATGGGCTTCGTGTTTTCGTGGTTTGCCTATTTCCCGCTCAAGAGCCGGCCGCCGGTTTCGGTGTTTATCTCGACCATCGCGCTCGGCATCGTGTTCCAGAACACGGCCAATGTACTCTTCGGCGCCGCGCCGAAAAAGGGCCCGGCGCTTTTGGCCGAGGGCGTCCTCGACATCGGCGGTATCGTCGTCGGCAAGCAGGCGTTCGGCATTATCGTCGTTGCTGCCGTGCTGATCGCCGCGCAGCACCTGTTGCTCAACCGTACCGGCATCGGCCGCAAACTGCGCGCCACCGCGCAGGACCGGCAGATGGCCGAGGCGATCGGCATTCGCGTCAACGGCATGATCGGGCTGACCTTCGCGCTCGGCTCGGCGCTCGCCGGTGCCGCCGGGCTGATGCTGTCGAACACGTTTTTCGTCACGCCCACCGACGGCACCAACTACATCATCAAGGCCTACATCGCGGTCACGATCGGCGGCTGGGGCAGCCTGACCGGTGCGGTCTGCGGCGCGCTGATCATCGCGCTGTTCGAAGTGCTCTACCCGTCG
>DAIQRF010000193.1:0-5048 GCA_036786505.1 Casimicrobiaceae bacterium
CGCTGCGAGTCTCAGTGCGGAAGATCGATGGCGACGGCGGCGTGAGCGAGAGCGAGAGCGTCGAAGCGGAGCTGCCGGCTCGTACTTTGCTGATCGCCGCGGGGACGCAGCCTAACACCGTGCTCGCCCGCGAGGACGCGACGCATTTTCAGCTCGACGGAAAATATTTCGTCGCTCTCGACGAGGAAGGTCGGCGCGTCGCTCCGGTGAAAGGACTGGCCAAACCTGATCGCGTGTCAATCCTGACCGCGGTCGAAGCCGACGGCCGTGCGATCAGCTACTTCGGCGACCTGCATCCGTCTTTTTTCGGCAACGTCGTCAAGGCGATGGGCAGCGCGAAGCAGGGCTATCCGATCGTCAGTCGGATGCTGGGCCGGATCAAGGCCGCGTCCGCGGTGAGCGACGATCAATTCGTCGCGCTGCTCAACGACGAGCTGCGAGCGACCGTGGAGCGTGTCGAGCGTCTGACGCCGACCATCGTGGAAGTTCTGGTCAGAGCGCCGGCCGCGGCCCGCCGCTTCGCGCCGGGGCAGTTCTATCGCTTGCAGAATTTCGAAGCGCTCGCGCCTGAGCGCACCGGCACCCGGCTGACGATGGAAGGCATCGCGCTCACCGGGGCATGGGTCGATCGGGAACGCGGCCTGGTATCGACCATCGTGCTCGAAATGGGCGGCTCGTCGAACCTGTGCGCAATGCTTAAGCCCGGTGAGCCGGTGGTGTTGATGGGGCCCACCGGATCTCCCACCGAGATCCGGGCCGGCGAAACGGTTGTGCTTGCCGGAGGTGGACTCGGCAACGCCGTGCTGTTTTCGATCGGCCAGGCGTTTCGCGGCGCCGGGTCGAAGGTGTTGTATTTCGCCGCGTACCGGAAAATGATCGACCGCTACCGCGTTGCCGAGATCGAGGCGGCCTCCGACGTCGTCGTGTGGTCCTGCGATGAAGGCCCGGGTTTCGCGCCCGGCCGGCCGCAAGACAAGAGCTTTGTCGGCAACATCGTGCAGGCCATGACCGCGTACGCGACCGGAGCGCTCGGCGAGCAGCCGATCGCGTTTCAGGACGCCGACCGGGTGATCGCGATCGGCTCCGACAAGATGATGGCCGCGGTCGGCGCCGCGCGCCATTCGGTGCTCAAGGCGCACCTCAAGGCTTCGCATCGCGGCGTTGCCTCGATCAACTCGCCGATGCAATGCATGATGAAGGAAATCTGCGCGCAATGCCTGCAGCCGCACCGGGACCCGGTCAGCGGCAAGCTGAGCTATGTCTTTTCGTGCTTCAATCAGGACCAGCCGATGGATGAGGTTGATTTCGCGGCGCTCGACGCGCGGCTATCGCAGAACGCGACGCAGGAGAAGTTGACTGCGCAGTGGATCGCGCATTGTCAGGCGGTCGACGACGCGCCGGTTTGATGCTTTCAGTCCTCGGCTTCCGCGCGCAGCCGGCGGCCGGCTGAAACGCTCTCGCAGCCGCGGCGCGGTCCTCGCGCGCGTTACCGCGTATGAGGTCCTTGTCATCGCCCGAGCCCGATGAGCCGTTAATGGGTCCGGCGGCATCCGCTGACCGGCACGCTTTCTGCTCGAGGGATCAGTCAGCGCGGCTTGTGCCGCAGTCCTTGCGAGCAATCTTGTAATTTTTGCGTCAAACGTTATCCCGCAAATATTAAGGAGAAGTTGCCATGGTCATTCGTCGCATCAAGCTGCGCAGCGTTACCAATGCGATCATCGGCTTCGCCGCGCTGCTCGCGTGGGGCATGGCCGCTGCCGATCCGCCTGCCCGCGTCGCGAGATTGGCGCACATCGGCGGGCCGGTCAGTTTTTCGCCCGCGGGCGAAAATGAATGGGTAATCGCGACGCCGAATCGGCCGCTGATCACCGGCGACCGAGTTTGGGCAGACGCGAATGCGCGCGCCGAGTTGCAGATCGGCTCGCTTGCGGTGCGCCTCGGCAGCCATACCAGCGTCACGATCCTCAACCTCGACGATCGCGCGGCGCAGTTCGAGCTGGCGCAGGGCGCGCTCAACGTGCGGGTGCGGCGCATCGATCCGGGTCAGACGATCGAAGTCGACACGCCGCTGCTCGCGTTTTCACTGCGGCGGCCGGGTGATTACCGGATCGACGTCGAACCGGCGAGCGGGGCGACGAGCGTCGCGGTCAGAAGCGGCCAAGGCGAGGCTTATGGCGAAGGCGCGGCGTACACCATCGGCGCCCGCCAGTGGTACCGCTTCGCGGATTCGGGTCTGCGCGACTACGAGTACGACGCGCTCCCGCCGGCCGACGCGTTCGACCGCTGGACGCGGGACCGCGATCGGCGCGAAGACCATCCTGTGGCCGCTCGCTATGTCTCGCCGGACGTCATCGGCTACTCCGACCTCGACGATTATGGGACCTGGAGCGTGGTCGAGGGCTATGGCAACGTGTGGGTGCCGACCTCGGTGGCCAGAGACTGGGCGCCCTATCATTATGGACACTGGGCCTGGATCGAGCCGTGGGGCTGGACCTGGGTCGACGACGCACCATGGGGCTTTGCGCCCTTCCACTACGGCCGCTGGGCCTACGCGCGCGAGCGCTGGTGCTGGGTTCCGGGTCCGGTCCGGGTGCGACCCGTCTACGCACCGGCGTTGGTTGCCTTTGTCGGCGGCAACAATTTCAGCATTACGGTGAGCTCCGGCGGACCCGCGCGCGGCATTGCATGGTTTCCGCTCGCCCCGGGCGAAGTGTATCAACCCGCCTATCCCGTCAGCCGCAGCTATTTCACCAACGTCAACATCAGCAATACCAACATCAGCAATACCTACGTCACGAACGTGTACAACGCGCCCGTCGCGGCCGACACCGTCTATCGGAACCGCGACCAGCGCGGCGGGGTGACGGCGGTGCCCGCCGCAGTATTCGTACAGTCGCGGCCGGTCGCGCCGTCCGCGGTACCGGTCTCGCGCGCCGTCGCCGCTGCTGCGCCGGTAACGCCTGTTGCCGCGATCGCGCCGGTGCGGGCGAGCGTCATTGGAGGCGGCGCAAGCGCGGCGGCAGGGGGCGCACCCGCCGCCGGGCCAGGGCTGGTGAGCCGGCCTCCGGCTGCCACCGTCCAGCGCCCTGTCATTGCCCGAGTCGCACCGCCGCCGCCACCGGCACCGTTCAACGCCCGCGAGGCGACGCTGGCCAAGAATCCGGGCCGACCCGCCGATCCCGCGACGCTCATGGCCACCCGGCCCGCCGCCACTGCGGCGCCGACCGCGCCGGCAGTCAAGGTCATCGCGCCTGCTGTGCCTGGAACGCCGCCGCCGGCGCCGACGGTCTCCCGGCCGCGGACCAACGCACTGTCGCCAGCCGCGGGCGGCGCGCCTGCGACCGCTCCGGCCGCCGGCATCGTGCCCGGAATGGCGCCAAGGCCAAGCGAGGCTCGCCCCGTCCCGCAACCAGCGGGGGTGCTGCCGTCGCCGGTGCAGACCAGGCCGACGACTCGTCTCGACGCGGGTGGCCAGGCACCGAAAGCGGACATACCGCCGCCGGCTCCGCCTTCCGCGGCACGGGTTCCTACTCCTCCGCAGCCTGCGCCGCTGGTGCGAGAGCCTCCCCAGCCACCCAACAAGGCGACGGAAGTGCGGCCCGTACCCCAGCCGCCTCCGGTGGTCGCACGGCCTCCCGTTGCGCCAACACCAAGGCCAGCGCCAGCGGAGCTGCGCCGTGAACCGCCTCCGCCGCCCGTGGTGAACAAGCCTCCCGTGGCGCCATCGTCGCGCCCGGCAGAGCTGCGCCGCGAGTCGCCTCCAATGCCTGCGCCGGCCGTCGCGAAGCCTCCTGCTGCTCCGTTGCCGCCGCCCGCGGAGCTGCGCCGCGAACCGCCTCCAACGCCTGCGCCGGCTATCGCGAAGCCTGCCGCTGCTCCGTCGCCGGCAGTTGCGAGACCGCCCGCCGTGCAGACGCCGCCTCCGGCGGAGTTGCGTCGAGAGGCGCCGCAGGTGGTGCGGCCTCCCGCAGCCGCCGTCCCAGCGCCGCCGGCAGTGGTGCGGCAGCCCGGGCCCAGACCCAAAGCGGAGCCCGCGAAAGGCGAAGCGCAAAAGGCCAAGGAAAAGGCAAAGGAAGAGGAAAAGCGCGACGAGCAGAAGTAGCCGTTCCAGCGGACGACCCCGCGCCCGACAAACGTTGCCGGGCGCGGGCCCGCCTCAAACCCGCCTCAACCCATCTTGGCCGCGGTCCACGCGGCACACTTTCTGCTCGGTCATGGGTACGTAACCGTACTCAGACGCCGGACGCAGAAGTATTTACCGAGCCGATGTAATTCTTGCGTCCCTGGCGACGAACGTGCGGAGCAATCGCATTGTCCACGCGCACGGGACGACGGGCATCAGGAGCCGCCGCCGTGCAAACGTCGAGGAATGCTCCATGACCCCCATCATCGCAGGACGCTTCGAACAGGATAGTCAGGCGCAGGCAGCGGTGGCTGCGTTGCGCCGCGGCGGATTCGGCGCAGAGGATGTCACGGTTTTTTTTGTCAATCCGCCCGGTCAGCACGCGAGCTATCCGATCGGCGGCGATCGCGATGCGTCGCCCGGCGCGAAGCATGCGCAGAGCGGGGCGCTAAAAGGCGTGGCGGTGGGAAACGCAGTGGGCGTAGGGGTGGGACTTGCCGCGTCGCCGCTGCTCGGTCCTGCCGCAATCCTTGCCGGAGCAGGCGCAGGAGCTTACGCGGGTTCCTTGGTCGGCGCGCTCGGCAATTTGGAAGAGAAGCCCGCGGCGGCGAAGCCTGACCAACACGTTGTCGAATCGGTCGCGACCGCTGGTGCGCTGACAGACGCTGCAGCCGTGCGTTCCGGCGGCATTCTGGTCGCTGTCCGCGCCGTGGAATTCGCCAAGCGCGTGGGTGCCGTCAACGTATTGCGCGCCGAGGGCGCTCACGACATCGAGCGCGCCGACGGGACGTGGCAGGCCGGACAATGGATCGACTTCGATCCGCTGAAGCCTCCCCTTCTCGTCGATCTGCCTCCGCCCGAAGATGTTCCATTGCGAAAATAAGCGGGCTTGGGCAAGGACAAGACAGGGCAGTCGTGGGACAGC
>DAIQRF010000194.1:0-5038 GCA_036786505.1 Casimicrobiaceae bacterium
AAAGAACTTCACCGCGATGCTGAGGCTCGACCACAACCGTGCGCTTTCGCAGCTTGCGGTCAAATCGGGCAAGCCGGTCGAATCCATCGAAAAGCTGATCGTGTGGGGCAACCATTCCCCGACGATGTATCCGGACTATCGCTTCGCCACGGTCGACGGACTGTCGCTCAAGGCGCTGATCGACGACGAAGCCTGGAACCGCAATGTGTTGCTGCCGGCGGTGGGCAAGCGCGGCGCGGCGATCATCGAAGCGCGCGGGCTTTCCTCCGCCGCATCGGCAGCCAACGCCGCCATCGGTCATGTCCGCGACTGGATGCTGGGCAGCGGCGGCAAGTGGGTCACGATGGGTGTGCCGTCCGACGGCAGCTACGGCATTCCGCAAGACGTGATGTATGGGGTGCCGGTCACGACCACCGGCGGCGAATACACGCGCGTCCACGGTCTCGACATCGACGCCTTTTCGCGCGAAAAGATGGATGCCACGCTGAAGGAGCTCGAGGAAGAGCGCGCCGGCGTCGCGTCGCTCCTCGGCTGATCCTTGGCCCTGGCATGAGCCTTCTCTCCCCCGGCGCGAAGTTTCGCGCGGCGCTGGCCGCCGAGAAGCCGCTGCAGGTGCCGGGCGCGATTTGCGCGTATCACGCCATCCTCGCCGAGAAATCCGGCTTTCAGGCGATCTATCTTTCCGGTGGCGGCGTGGCCGCGGGATCGCTGGGGGTGCCGGACCTCGGCATCTCGTCGCTCGACGATGTCCTCACCGACGTTCGCCGCATTACCGATGCCTGCGCTCTTCCCCTGCTGGTCGACGCCGACACGGGATTCGGCGCATCGGCATTCAACATTGCACGCACCGTCAAGTCGCTGATCAAGTTCGGCGCCGCGGCAATGCATATCGAAGACCAGATCGGCGCCAAACGCTGCGGCCACCGGCCGAACAAGGAGCTGGTCTCGAAAGCCGAAATGGTCGACCGCATCAAAGCCGCGGTCGACGCCAGGACCGATCCCGATTTCGTGGTCATGGCCCGCACCGACGCGCTCGCCGTCGAGGGCTTGTCCGCCGCCATCGACCGCGCCGGCGCCTGCGTCGAGGCGGGCGCCGACATGATTTTCCCGGAAGCGATCACCGATCTGGCGATGTATCGTCAATTCGCCGAGGCGGTGAAGGTGCCGGTGCTGGCGAACATCACCGAATTCGGCGCCACGCCGCTGTATACGCTGGACGAGCTGCGCCGCGCCCAAGTGGCGATCGCGCTTTATCCGCTGTCGGCGTTCCGGGCGATGAACAAGGCCGCCCTCGAGGTGTACACGGCGTTGCGCCGGGATGGCACGCAGAAAGCCATGCTCGACACCATGCAGTCGCGCGCCGCGCTTTATGAATTTCTGGGCTATCACGCCTTCGAGCAAAAGCTCGACGCGTTGTTCGCGGGGACGCCTCGTTGAAATCCTTTCACTACCTCAAGCGCTGGTAAGCACGCCCCCGCAGGTCCCCATACGCTTCCCACGACGAGAAACCCGATGGCTGAATCCGCCGCGCCGACCCCAGCAATACCGAAACCGAAAAAGTCAGTCGCGCTTTCCGGCGTCGTTGCCGGCAACACCGCGCTGTGCACGGTGGGACGCACCGGCAACGACCTGCACTACCGCGGGTACGACATCCTCGACATTGCCGATGCCTGCGAATTCGAGGAGATCGCCCATCTTCTGGTCCACGAAACGCTGCCGACCGCGGCCGAGCTGGCGGCATACAAGGTCCGTCTCAGGACCTTGCGCGCGGTGCCGCAGCCGATCCGGGAGATCCTGGAGCGCATCCCTGCTTCGGCGCATCCCATGGACGTCATGCGTACCGCGGTTTCGGCGCTGGGCACTGTCGAGCCGGAGAGTGCTCGTCACGATGCCGAAGGAGCGCGCGCCATTGCCGACCGGCTGATGGCGTCGCTCGGATCGATGTTGCTGTATTGGCATCACTGGAGCCGGCACGGCAAGCGCATCGAGGTCGAGACTACCGACGATTCGATTGGCGGCCACTTTCTGCACCTGCTGCATGGCTCGCCACCGCCGCCGCTGTGGATCCGCGCGATGGACACCTCGCTCAACCTGTACGCCGAGCACGAGTTCAACGCGTCGACCTTTACCGCGAGGGTCATCGCCGGAACGGGCGCCGACCTCTACTCCGCGCTTACCGGCGCGATCGGCGCGCTGCGCGGCCCCAAGCACGGGGGCGCCAACGAATTGTCGTTCGAGGTCCAGCAGCGATACGCCACGCCCGACGAGGCGGAGCGCGACATTCGGCGGCGGGTCGAGGCGAAGGAAGTGATTATCGGTTTCGGCCACCCGGTGTACACCGTCGGCGATCCACGCAACCGGGTGATCAAGGAGATCGCGCGCAAACTGTCTCAGGAAGCCGGCGACATGAAGATGTTCGAGGTCGCCGAGCGCATCGAACAGGTGATGTGGGATGCCAAGCGCATGTTCGCCAACCTGGATTGGTATTCCGCGGTCAGCTACCGCATGATGGGAATTCCGACCGCCATGTTTACGCCGCTATTCGTCATCTCCCGCACCTCGGGCTGGTCCGCGCATGCGATCGAGCAGCGCAGCGACGGCAAGATCATCCGCCCCTCGGCAAATTACACCGGTCCGGAGGATCTCGCCTTTGTTCCTATCGCGGACCGCAAGTGAAATGAGCGCCGCCTGCTCACTCGACCCGATCGTGTTTCGCGCGCCGCCGCGCGCTCGCTAAAGGGTTCGCATGTCTTCGCCCATCTCCAATGTTCGACCCAAACCCGACCAGGTGCTGGTCGACATCGCCGACTACGTGACCGGTTACAAGGTCACCGGCAAGGAGGCGTACGACACGGCGCGATACTGCCTGCTGGACACGCTGGGATGCGGCCTGGAAGCGCTGTCATATCCGGCCTGCACCAAGCTGCTGGGCCCGATCGTCCCGGGAACCATCGTGCCCAACGGCGCGAAGGTGCCGGGCACGCAGTTTCAGCTCGATCCGGTACAAGCCGCATTCAATATCGGCACCATGATCCGCTGGCTTGATTTCAACGATACCTGGCTGGCGGCGGAATGGGGTCACCCTTCCGACAACCTCGGCGGGATCCTTGCCGTCGCCGACTGGCTGTCACGCAATGCCGTCGTTGCCGGCCGAAAACCGTTGACCGTCAGAGATGTCCTCACCGCGATGATCAAGGCGCACGAAGTTCAGGGTGTGATCGCGCTCGAGAACAGTTTCAATCGGGTCGGACTCGATCACGTCGTGCTGGTCAAGGTCGCGTCGACGGCGGTCGTCGGGCAGATGCTGGGCTTGTCCCGCGAAGAAATCATCGACGCCCTGTCGCTTGCATGGGTCGACGGGCAGAGCCTTCGCACCTACCGCCACAGTCCGAATACCGGTTCGCGCAAGAGCTGGGCTGCGGGGGACGCGAGCGCACGCGCGGTTCGCCTCGCGCTGATGGTGGTCAAGGGCGAAATGGGCTACCCCTCCGTTCTTACCGCCAAGACATGGGGCTTCTACGACGTTCTGTTCAAGGGCCAGCCGTTCAAGTTCCAGCGCCCCTTCGGCAGCTACGTCATGGAACACGTGCTGTTCAAGATCAGCTTTCCCGCCGAGTTCCACGCCCAGACCGCAGTCGAATGCGCGATGGCGCTCCACCCCAAGGTCGTCGACAGGGTCGCCGACATCAGCAAGATCACCCTGCGAACGCACGAATCGGCAATTCGCATCATCGACAAGCAAGGCCCGCTCGCCAATCCCGCCGATCGCGACCACTGCCTCCAGTATATGGTGGCCGTGCCCTTGATCCACGGCCGACTGACGGCCGCCGATTACGAGGACAGCATCGCCCATGATCCCCGCATCGATCGCTTGCGCGATAAGATGGTATGCGTCGAGGACAGGCAGTTCTCGAAGGACTATCTCGACCCCGACAAGCGCTCGATCGCCAACGCGATTACCATCGAGTTCAAGGATGGCAGCAGGCTGAAGGAAGTTATCGTCGAGTATCCGATCGGCCATCGCCGCCGGCGCAAGGAAGGCATGCCTGTGCTGATCGAAAAATTCAGGACCAACCTCGCGCGGCGGTTTCCACCCAGGCAACAGCGCGCGATTCTCCAGCGTGCGCTCGATCCGGCCGCGCTGGATGCGAGCGCCGTGCACGAGTTCGTCGACCTGTTCGTGATCTGACCCCTATCAAACCTGCCAGGAGCCTTTCATGTTCGCCTTCCGCATCTCAGCCCTTGTCGTCTCGATCGCCGGCTTGTGCGCCGCGGGTGGCGCCGCATTTGGCGCCTACGCGGCCGATCTGCCCGTGCTCAAGGCGGGTCTCTGGGAAGTATCGCGCGTCAGCACGCAGCAGGGCGACAAGAAGCATCTCACCACGATGTGCCTCGACGACTCGGTGCAAGCCGAGATGCGCCAGTTCAGCATGGGAGTGGCCAACGAGATGTGCACGCAGAACGACCGGCGCATCGAGGGTAATCGAATGACGGTCAAGGCCACCTGCAAGCTGGGCCCGACGACCATGAAGACGGAGTCGATCATGGTCTTCAGCGGCAACACCGGGTATCACACCGAAGGCAGCGCAAGCTACGATCCGCCATTCATGAACATGAGCGAGTCCAAATCGACCATCGATGGCAAGTGGACGGGTCCCTGCAAGCCCGGCCAGCAGCCGGGCGACATCGTCACCGAAACGGGGCAGACGATGAACATGAAGTCGATGATGAAGAAATAACGCATCGACGCACAATTTTCGAATACCGCACGACGAGAGCAAAGTGAGAACTATTGAGCTTTACGAAAATGCGTGACGGCCAGATCCCTGATTGTCATTCCCGCGAAGGCGGGAATCCATTGGCTCTTGACGGTCGCAAAATGGATCCCCGCATTCGCGGGGATGACGCCAGTTTTGCGGCTCTTGACGGTCGCAAAATGCATTCCCGCCGAAGCCTGCCCTCGAATGCTTGAATCGGGGGCGACGATGACGCCAGTTTTGCGGTAGCTGTCACTCTAGTTCGGTAATGCTCGGTAAGT
>DAIQRF010000195.1:0-1974 GCA_036786505.1 Casimicrobiaceae bacterium
ACGGCGGAAAATCGGGTCGCAATCCGATCGCGCGCAGAAGCTCGCTCTTCTCCGACGAGGGCGCCGTGGCGGCGAGCATCCGCGACAATTCATCCCAGTCGCGAGGTGACGATCCGCCGTCAATGAGCGAGGCGAGCTGCGAGAACGCACTCGAGTCGCCGGAGGCGAGCAAGGACAACGCGAGACCTTCGCGCACTGCGGCGTTGCGCGGATTCAATGCCGCCGCATGCTGGTAATGCGCGACCGCCTCCGCCGGTGCTGTCCTTCGCAACAGATCCGCGAGCGCAACCAGCGACGACAGGTGCTGCGGTTGCCAGGTCAGCGCCATGCGAAAAGCGGCGAGTGCTTCCTCGCGACGGCCGAGATCGCGCAACACCTCGCCTAGCTGAAACTGCACCTGCACCGCGTTGCGATTCGATTTCAACGCCTGGCGATAGCACAGCATGGCATCGATCGGTCGCGCCGCCTGTTGATGTGCCTGCCCTCGCGCGAGCCATTCGCCGTATTCGGCTTCGATCATCCCGAGACCCTCGCCTTCAGCGCTTCCCGCAGCGCCTTGGGCGCAAGACAGTAAAGTATCCGGCCCGGCAAGGTGTGGCGGATGCGCAGCGCGACACGCGCGATGCCGGCCATCGGACCGCGCGGCGCGGCCGGCGCGACGTCCTCCGGCACAGGCACGGCTTTCGCCGGAGGACGCCACGGCGAGTAATGCAACGCGGCAAGGCATCGCGCAGCCGCGATCGGCTTCACCGCCGGCCGTGCTGACGTCCACTGTTGGGCGCCGCGATAGACGGCAAGCGTGGCGTCGGTCATCGCCGCCACCGCGGCTTGCGGCGCGGCACGGGCGCGAGCGGCGGCCCGATCATACGCATCTTTTTCCATCGGATCGAGCAAGGCCACGATGCGATCGAGCATGCGCTCGTCGCTTCGCCATTCTTCTTCGGTCAGCACCCAGCCGGCGTCCGTTGCCGATACCCGGTCGACGAGCGCTCCGATGGGCGGCACGACTGCGGGCCGGCCCGCCGCCCACGCTTCGGACAACGTGAAGCTGAACGTCTCAGGTCCCACCGAAGGATACGCAACCAGACGGACACCATAATGTTCGAGCAGGGCCGGCAGCGCGTCCGAAGCGTAGGGTCCGTGCATGGCGAACACGCCATCGCTCGATTGCCACGGATCGCGTCCGCGGTCGAGATAACCGATCAGCACCCAGCGCAAGGCAAGTCCGCGCTGCCGCGTCAGCTCGACCATGTTTTCCAGGCGGCGCGCACCCTTGTCGGGACCGATCGCGCCGAGCACCGCCACCACCGGTCTTCCGTCGTCGCAAAACGGCAATGGCGCGCGAATCGCATCGGCGCGCGAAATGCCGTTCGTGCTGCCGTGCGGGATGACGCGCACCTCGTGCTCGGGAAAATAGCGTCGCAATATGCTCGCCGCCCAGCTCGAAGGCGCAATCACGAACGCGGCGCGCTCGAGCAGCGCGCGATGCTTGGCGCGCCAGGCGTCGATGTCGATTGCCGCGAACTCCGGCTGCGCGGCAAGGCAGGCGGCGCACACCGCGGCGTCGGTAACGGCGCCGCAGTAGGTCTGTCGCGCGTTCAGAAAAGTGATCGTGGGACACGCGAAATTCAGATCATGCACGGTGTAACCGTAAGGTAATTCGGTTTCGGCGAGTGCGCTGATCAAACCGTCGCGGCAGCCGGAAATGTTGTGCAGGTGGATCAACTCGATGCCAAACCTGGCGCACAGACCCGACAAAAGTTCGCCCCATCGCTCGCCGGGAAGCCGCTGAAAATCGTAGCTTCGAATCTCTCCTTGGGCGTGCTCCTCGAACTGCCACTCGTCACCGATCGCAATCAGCAGGTAATGATGAAATGCCGAGGACGACGCGGCAATCAGCGCCCGCACGTGATATTCCGTACCGCCGCCGTGGCCGTGAAGCACATGCAGCAATCCGGGCAGCGGATCGGTCAG
>DAIQRF010000195.1:1984-5028 GCA_036786505.1 Casimicrobiaceae bacterium
AGGTACTGCGGATGGCGTTCGAGAAGAATGGCCATGTTCCGCTGCGCGAGATCGCTACGCTTGGCGCCGAACGAGCTGCCGCCCAGATGCACCACGAACGCATCGTCACAGAGAACGTTGCGAAATCCGGCGCGAGCAGCGCGCATGCAAAAGTCGTTCTCCTCGCCGTAGCCCAGACCGAAAACCGGATCGAAGACCCCGATCAAGTCGATCAGCGTCCGCCGGATATAGAGGCAGAAACCGACACCGGTCGGCAGGTCCGGGTAGGACGGTACGGCGGCCTGATCGAGCGCTCGAACCATCGGCTCGGTATCTCGCTCCGGAGGCCACGGATTGTTTTCGCAAAACCGCGGCAGCGAGCAGATTTCGGCGTTGTTGGAAAACGGTGTGATGGTGCCGATGCAAGGATCCGATTGCGCGCAGCGCACGAGCTTGTCGAGCCAGCCGCGGGTGACGATCGTATCGGAATTGAGCAAGACCACGTCGGCGCCGTCGCGCGCCGAGTTCATGCCTCGATTGGCGGTCAGCGTGAAGCCGACATTGTTCTCATTCGAGACGCAATGGACCTGTGGCAACGCGCGCGATCGTATTTCTGCAAAGTAGGCGCCGATGGCCGGGTCGGGCGACGCATCGTCGATGAGCAGCAGTCGGTAATCGCCGCCTGTGTTCAGGAGGATGCTGTCGACGCAGCGCTGCAAATCGTCGGCGGCGTTGTAGACCGGGACGACGATGTCGATTGCGGGGCCGGGCGAGTACAGCATCAGCGAGTGCGAGCTAGCCAGAGCTTCACTCGGAACCACGGAAGCTTGACCCACCAGCGCGCACTCTGCCGATAGGCGACGGTGACCTCCGATGCGCGCAGCGCGGCATGCAGTCGATCTTGCTCACCGTCGAGCGCTGCAAGGCGAGATTCGAGTGCCGCGATGGTCTGCGCGCGCTCGGCGAGTTGCCGGTCCCGTTCTTCGCGCGCGGCGTTGAGTTCCTGGAGGCGCCGGTCCATGTCGCCGATGATGCGCTCGCGCTCGGCAACCATCGCTTCCAGGTGATGGATGTGTCCGGTCTGCCGATCGAGCGCGGCGTCGTGCTCCCGCAGCAGCGCGTCCAGGCGCAAGACTTCGCGCGCATTGGACTCGTTGCGCTTAAGCTCCGTTTCATCGGCATCGGTGAACAGCGAGCCGGGTGCGATCGGTATGACCGTCTTGGCGGAACGGCCGGCAACGACGACGAAATACATGCCTTCCGGCGGCTTGTAGGAAGTAATGGCGCTGGCGTCGCCGAGCCACGCTTCGGCACCGCCCAGCGGATGTTCGGACCAGATCGCCGACCAAGGGGTAACGCGCTGGTGGTACCACGATTGCGCCGGGAAAGATGCGGCCAGCAGCGCCGCAAGTCCATCGCGATACAGCTCATGCCGATGGAATTCGTTGACGTATGCGCGCGCGTCGCTGTACAGGCGCTTGTTGGGCGACGAGATGACCAGCAATCCGTCGGGCTTGAGCACACGCGCAAACTCGGCGAGCATCTTCGGCTGGTCGGCCGCGTCGAGATGCTCGATGGTCTCGAACGATACGACGGCATCCACCGAAGCGTCCGGAAGGGGCAGCGCCGAACAGGAGCCGGTGACGAAGCGGACGCGATCACCCTCCCCGTATCGCTCGTTGGCGTGGACGATGGCGGAAGCGTCGATGTCGACGCCGACGATGCTGCTCGCCACGGTGCCAAGGAGTGCGCTGCCATATCCCTCACCGCAGGCCGCGTCGAGCACCCGCTTGCCGGCTGCGAACTGGCGTGCAAACGCGTACCGATGCCAATGCTCGTAGGCGATTTCGCCGGCGCAGCCGGGTACGAAGCGCTCTCCGGTGAACGTGATGTCGGAATCCATGCGGGGACAGTTCGAAGAGCGCCGATCGGCCAGGCGCCGCGGAAAACCGCAATTTTACCCGATCACCGCGCGCCAAGCCGCCCTTTGGCCGCCTCCGTCGAATCGGCGCCGGTATGCCAACGATGGGCAATGCGCACCAAGCCTAATTCGCGCGTCTCGCCTTCGACAATAAACGATTGCTCGACGTTATCGAACAGCCGGACGCCCTCGGGATCGAGCGCGTGCGCCCGAATCAGGTATTTACCCGGCAACAGTGGCAGCTCTGGAAACGTCAGCATGAATGAAAATTGTCGGTCGTCGATCCGGGCCGGGGCAACGCCGTCCATGTCCGACGCGACGCCGTACACCGGCGTGCCATCGGCGCGGACCACGCCAAGCAGTATCACCGGCACCCGACCGTCCGGCGAAAACACGTTGCCTTTGACGGTCAATGCACCGCCCGATTTGATACGCGCATCCGGATCGAGCGACAGCGACTGGATGGCATAGACGCCCGCCACCGCGGCGCGAGGCGCCGCGATCGGTTGTTTTGCGCCGGCACTTTTTTCCTCGTGATAGGCAAGATACGACTGCGTCACCTCGGCCGACGAACCGTAGCGCTCGACGCGCCCCGCCTTGAGCCACAACGCGCTCCGGCAAAGCTTCTGCACGTGGTACATGCTGTGCGAGCAAAGCAGCAAGGTTCCGCCGCCGGCAAGATACCGCTCCATCCAGGCGATGCACTTTTTCTGAAACGATTCGTCGCCGACGGCGAGGACCTCGTCGGTAATGAGAACGTCGGGCGTGAGGGCGGTGGCAACGGCGAATCCAAGCCGCACGACCATCCCTGAGGAATAATGCTTGATGGGATCGTGGATGTGCGCTCCGATGTCGGCAAAGGCGATGATTTCCTCGCGCTTGGCCGCGATTTCCGCCGGCGCCAGGCCGAGGAGTGCGGCCGCGAGATCGATGTTGGCGAGTCCCGTGTACTCGGGGTGAAAGCCGGAGCCAAGCTCGAGCAGCGCGCCGACACGCCCATGCACCTCGAGGTGGCCGCGCGTTGGCGTAATGACACCGGCGACGATCTTGAGCAGTGTCGATTTGCCCGCGCCATTTTCGCCGATAATTCCCAGCGACTCACCCGCGGCAAGCTGAAACGACACATCGTCGAGCGCTCGAAAGG
>DAIQRF010000196.1:0-4979 GCA_036786505.1 Casimicrobiaceae bacterium
GGCAGTGTCCAGAGTGGTGAGCGGGGACGCGTCGAGGGTGGTCGGCAGCGACAAGCGGCCGCTATTGACGAGCCGACGTGCGAACGCGTGATGCTTGGCGAGCAGCAGCGCCGCGTCGCGAAACGCCCTGCTCGCCTCGCTCTTGGGCGTGATGAAGTCGGTGCTTCGCGTCGAGTGCCGGATGTTCTCGTCGGCGGCGAACGCGCGCTCGGTGTGGTAACTGTCGAGAAGCGATTCGGGCGCCTGTCCTGCCATCACCAGCTCCAGCTTCCAGACCAGATTGTCGACATCCTGGATGCCGCTGTTGGCGCCGCGCGCGCCGAACGGAGACACCAGATGCGCGGCATCGCCCGCGAACAACGCGCGACCATGGCGAAACGAGCGCATGCGCCGGCACTGGAAGGTGTACACGCTGGCCCATTCGATGTCGAATTCAGCCTGGTCGCCGAGCATCGCGCGCAAGCGCGGCATGATCTTCTCGGGCTTCTTTTCCTCCTCGGGATCGGCATCGGGGCCGAGCTGAAAATCGATGCGCCAGACATTGTCCGCCTGCCGGTGCAGCAGCGCCGATTGATGGCGGTGAAACGGAGGATCGAACCAGAACCACCGTTCACTCGGAAAATCCGAGTGCATCAGCACGTCGGCGATCAGAAAGCGATCGCGGAACGCCTGACCCTCGCTTTCGAGGCCGAGCATGCCCCGGACCGGGCTTCGCGCGCCGTCGGCGACGATCAGCCAATCGGCATGGACGGTGTATTCGCCTTCGGGCGCGGCGACGCGGATGGCGACACGATCGCTCTGCGGCGTCACGCCGACCACCTTGTTTTGCCAGCGCACCTCGGCCTGAGGCAGCGCTGCGCAGCGCTCGACCAGAAATTGCTCCACCCAGTACTGCTGCAGATTGATGAACGCCGGCCGACGGTGGCCGGCTTCCGGCTGCAGGTTGAATTGGTAGATCTGCTCGTCCCTGAAAAAGACCCTGCCCACGTTCCATTCGACGCCCTTGCCGACGACGCGATCCGCGCATCCCAGCCGGTCGAGAATTTCCAGGGTGCGCTTGGCCCAGCAGATGGCGCGCGAACCGACGCTGACGGTGTTGTCTTCATCGAGCACCATCACGTCGATGCCGCGTTGCGCAAGATCGATCGCCGCGCAAAGACCGACCGGGCCGGCGCCGGCGACGACCACCGGCCAATGATGCGGCGTGCCGCTCAGCTCAGTCGCCGCGGCGCAGGAATAGATCGGATTGGCGTACGTCTTCACCGGACAAGCACCGCTAGCCTTCCAGCGACTCCCACATCGCCTTGTCGCGCTCCGCGGTCCAGATGCGCGGATCGCGATATTGTGTCGCTTCGTCATACGCCCGAGTCACGTCGAACGGCAGGCAGTGGTCGAAAATAACCCATTGTCCGAACTTCGGCTTGAGCATCGCATACGTTTCCTGGTAAACGGTGCGCAGATCGTTTCCGGCGGCCGCGCTTCGCTTCACGGCGCTGAACATTTCGCTGACGAATGATCGTGTACCCTCGACACCCGCCTTGACCTGGACCGGATTCATCAACGATGCGCCTCGTCCCGGCACGAGCTTCAAAGGCTCGAGGTCGGCGATGGCGTCGAGCGTCGCCGGCCAATCGGTCAGATACGCGTCGCCGGTGTACGGCGTGGCGCCGTATTCCACCAGATCGCCGGAGAAAAGTATTCTTTCCTGCGGCAACCAGACGACGGTGTCGCCCTTGGTGTGGCCGCGGCCGAGCTGCATGATCTCGACCTTAAGCTTGCCGAGCCACAGCGTCATGTGCTTTTCGAACACCAGCGTCGGCCAGGTCAGGCCGGGAACCGACTCGACTGCACGAAAGAGCCGCGGAAACCGCTCGATCTCGCTTTTCATGTCGGCCTCGCCGCGCTCGACGATCAAGTCATAGGTATCGCGGCTGGCGATGATGTGTTCGGGCTTGTACCCGGATGCGCCGAGAACCCGCACCGCGTGGTAGTGCGAGAGCACGACGTATTTGATCGGCTTGCTCGTCACCTCGCGGATGCGCCGAACGACGTCCTGCGCCATGACCGGTGTCGCCTGCGTGTCGATTACCATCACCGCGTCATCGCCGACGATGATGCCGGTGTTTGGGTCGCCCTCCGCGGTGTAGGCATACGCGTGATCGGAAAGCTTGTCGAAGCTGATCTTTTTTTCTTCGAGGTCGGCTTGCGAAGCGAACTTCTTGTCGCTCATCGATGAACTCCGGTGTTTGACCGGCGGGTGCCGATCAACATTTTGCTGGGGCCGCTGAAATGGCGGTAGTTTCTGCAAAACTCGCGTCGTTCCCGCGAAAGCGGGAATCCAGTGTCTTTTGACGAACGACACTGGGTCCCCGCTTTCGCGGGGACGACGAAAGCTGACGGGCCGTTTGCACAGTAGCAATCAAAATCGTGACCGTCAAACGCGTGTTGATGCACCATCCGTGGTCGCGATGCATCAGCCGGGATAGAGGCCGCGCGTTCGGGCCTGCAGGCGCGAAAGACCGAGCAGCGCATCGAGCTGCGGCGTTCGCTCGCCGACTTTCTGCCCGATTTCGCGCACCGCGGACAGCAGCACGTCGATCTCGACCGGCTTGCCGGCTTCGACATCCTGCAGCATCGAGGTCTTGAATGCGCCGAGCTTTCGGGTCACGGCGTTGCGATCCTGCCCGCTTTGCTCGATCGGACAGCCGATTCTGGCGCCGATCGCCGCCGCCTCGCGCATCACCTCCAGGCAAAAACCGTTGACCAGAGGATCGTCGAGCACCCGGTCGACCGTTGCGCCGGTGAGCGCCGAGACCGGGTTCATGGTCATGTTTCCCCATAACTTGTACCAGACGTCGCGCTGGATGCAGGCGGAGACTTCGACATCGAAGCCGGCGCGGCCCAGCGTTTGCGCCAGCGCGCGCACCCGCGGCGAGTCGCCGCCACTATCGCCACTACTTGGCTCGCCGAGGATCAGGCGATTGCCGACGTGGTGTCGCGTGAGGCCCGGTTCCGGGCTCGCACACGAGGCATGCACAACACAGCCGACGACCTTGCCCGCGGGAATGGCCGCGGCAATGGAGCCGTCGGGATCGATCGACACCAGGCGCGTGCCTGCGTGCTCGCCGCCAAATTCGTGAAAGAACCACCACGGGACGCCGTTCATGGCGGCCATCACCACCGTCTCGCGATGGAGCAAAGGCGAAATCGCCGCCGCGACGCTGGCCAGCGCCGGCCCCTTCACGGCGATCACCACCAGATCCTGCGGCCCGAGCTCGCTCGGCTTTTCGGCCACGCGCGCCGGTACCGCAACCGTGCTGTTGCCCATATGCAAGCGCCACCCGTGCGCGCGCAGCGCGGCGGCGGTCGCGCCACGGGTGACAGCCGCGACCTCACAGCCGCTCTGCGCCAGCCGCGTGCCGAGAAAACCGCCGATGGCCCCGGCGCCGAAAATCGTGACCTTCATGATCCGGGTCGGGGCCTGGCGTGCCGAGTCGGGAATCAGCCCTTGGGCCGCTTGTCGACGACGCGCCTGGCTTTGCCGACCGAGCGCTCGATGCCTCCCGGCAGCGCCAGCAGTACCGTGGTCGACACCCCGATATAACCCTTGATGTTTTGCTCCAGCGACTTTGCCGCGGCCTGCCGCGACTCGTGGCCGCTCTGCGCGAGCTCCGCGCACATCTCGACGTGGACCGTCATCTCGTCGAGGCTGCCCGGCCGCGTGATTTCGAGCAGATAATGCGGCGTGAGCTCCGGCTGTTTGAGGATCAGATCCTCTATCTGCGTCGGAAAAACGTTGACGCCACGGATGACCAGCATGTCATCGGAGCGGCCGGTGATTTTTTCCATGCGGCGCATCGACCGTGCGCTCGGTGGCAGCAACCGCGTCAGGTCGCGCGTGCGATAACGAATCATCGGCAGCGCCTCCTTGGTGAGCGAGGTAAAGACCAGTTCTCCCCTCTCACCGTCGGCGACCAATGCGCCCGTTCGCGGGTCGACGATCTCCGGGTAGAAGTGATCTTCCCAGATCGTCAGTCCGTCCTTGGTCTCGATGCATTCCTGGGCGACGCCGGGCCCCATGATTTCCGACAGGCCGTAGATGTCGATCGCATCCATGTCGAGCTTTGCCTCGATGGTGCGCCGCATCGCCGGCGTCCACGGCTCGGCGCCGAAGATACCGACCTTGAGCGACGTCTGCCGCGGATCGACGCGTTGCCTTTCCATTTCCTCGGCGATCGCCAGCATGTACGACGGCGTCACCATGATGATGTCGGGCCTGAAATCGACGATCAACTGCACTTGACGCTCGGTCATGCCGCCGGACATGGGGATCACGGTGCAGCCGAGCTTTTCGGCGCCGTAGTGGGCGCCGAGCCCCCCGGTGAACAGACCGTAGCCGTACGCGACGTGCACAATGTCTCCGGCGCGCCCACCGGCGGCGCGGATCGAACGCGCCATGACCGTCGCCCAGGTATCGATGTCCTTCGCGGTGTAGCCGACGACGGTCGGCCGTCCCGTCGTCCCGCTCGAGGCATGGATGCGCACCACCTGCTCGCGCGGCACGGCGAACATGCCGAACGGATAGTGATCGCGCAGATCGGCCTTGACCGTGAACGGAAACTTGGCCAGATCGCCGAGCGTTCGAAGATCGTGCGGTCGAACGCCCGCGGCGTCGAAGGCGGCGCGGTAATGCGCGACGTTGTCGTAGGCGTGCCGCAGCGTCCACTTCAAGCGCCGCAACTGCAGCGCCTGTATCTCGTCGCGGCTTGCAGTCTCGATGGCCTCGAGTTCGCCAGGCGCAGGTTTCTTGACTGGCATACCGGCCCTCTAGTGACCTGTAACGTCCGATTCGGTACTGAGCGCAGCGGTATGGCGCCGCGATCCGCGCCGAACGCAAGGCGCCGCAGCGAAGCAAGGGTAAGTCCCCTTGCGAGCTGTGGCAACGCCGCGATCGGTGCGGAGCCTCACTTGGCAACTGA
>DAIQRF010000005.1:0-6892 GCA_036786505.1 Casimicrobiaceae bacterium
CGTTGCGAGGCGACCAGCCTCGCTTCCTCGCCGCGCCTTGCCTGCGGGCTTTCTGTAGGTCACGCGTGCAGACATATGGTGCGAACAGGCCCTGAGGTCAGCCGCGCCTGAGCGACACTTCGCCGCTGACGAACCTTACGCGCCGACCCCGCTGCTCGAGCACCAGCGCGCCGCTTGCGTCAACGCCGACGACCTCTCCGGCGGCGACGCTGCCGTCCGGAAGCAGCACCCGCACCGGCTTTTTCTGCAGCGCATGCCGGCGCTGCCACTCGGCGACAAAGGGCGCAAAGCCGTCGCGCGCGTAGCGTTCCAGCACCGCGCAAAGCTCGGCGAGAATGAATGCCAACAGGCGATTGCGGTCGAGCGCGCGCTCCTTGTCGATGGCCGCCAGGTCGGTGACCGGCTGCGCGATGTCGCGGCGCGCCGCCGCCGGCAGGCGCACATTCAAGCCGACGCCAATGATCGCCAGCGCAGGGCCGAGCGCGTCACCGGATATCTCGATCAGAATGCCGCCGATCTTGCAGTGACGATGGACCAGGTCGTTCGGCCATTTGAGCTGTACATCCTTGAAGCCGGCCGCGTCCAGCGCACGGCACAGTGCGACCCCGACCGCAAGCGACAGCCCGGCGAGAAAACCCGCGCCCTGCTCAAAGCGCCAGCCAAGAGAAAAAGTGAGGCTGCCGCAGGCAACCGCGGTCCATCCTCGCCCCCGACGACCGCGGCCCGCGGTCTGCCACTCGGCGACCAGCACTTGGGCGTCGACGGCGTGGCGCGCGGCGCGGCGCAGTAATTCAGCGCTGGTCGAATCGATGCTATCGGCGACTTCGATCTTCAGCCCTGCGGCCACCGCTCCTAGTGCGGCGACGATCGCGTCGCGATCAAGGAAGGGCACCGGATCGACCAGACGATAGCCGACGCCGCGAACGCGCTCGAGCGTGAAGCCGGCCGATTCCGAGGCCCTGAGAATCTGCGACACGCGCGCACGCGTTACACCGGTCGCTGCGGCAAGCGCTTCGCCCGAATGGAACTGTCCGTCAGCAAGGCGCCGCAGCAGCGCGAAACCAAGGGGAGAGAGCACGGAAGTGGCGGCCACGGACAGGTGGATTTTATCTGGCGGAGCGGTAGCGCGGTACAGACTGCCCGGCGCCGGCGCATTGTGTCGCGGTCGCCGCGTTATTCCGCGGGCCTTTTCGCCGGCTGGTCCTCGAGCACGCCGCGGCGAATCTGGTCCAGCTCGATCGATTCGAACAGCGCTCGAAAGTTTCCCTCACCGAAGCCTTCGTTGCCCTTGCGCTCGATAATTTCGAAAAAGATGGGGCCGATCACCGTCGACGTGAAAATCTGCAGCAGCATTTCCTCCTTGGCGGGCGCGCCATCAAGCAGTATGCGCTGCTGCCTCAAGCTTTGCGTATCTTCCTGGTGGCCGGGAAGACGCGTCGCGAGCGCCTCGTAGTAGGCGTCCGGCGTGTCCTGGAACACGACCTGGCGCTCGCGCAGCACGGAAACCGTGGCGTAGATGTCACGCGCGGCAAGCGCGATATGCTGGATGCCCTCGCCGCGATAAGCGACCAGGTATTCCTGGATCTGGCTCTTGTCGTCCGAGCTTTCGTTGATGGGGATGCGTATCTTGCCGCAAGGACTGGTCATTGCCTTGCTCTTCAAGCCGGTCAGCTTGCCTTCGATGTCGAAGTAGCGCACCTCGCGGAAATTGAATAGCCGCTCGTAGAAGCTCGCCCACTCTTCCATCCGGCCGCGATGAACGTTGTGCGTCAGGTGATCGATGGCGACCAGCCCAGCGCCTTGGGGATGCTGATCGACGCCGGGAAAAGGGACGAAGTCGATGTCGTAAATGGAAACGCCGCTGCCGTTGCCGGGGTAGCGATCGACAAGATAGATCAGCGAATCGCCGATGCCCTTGATTGCCGGAATGTTGAGCTCCATCGGGCCCGGATGCGCTTCCACTCCCCATGCGCCCTGCAGGACGAGCGTGCGGTAGGCATGCGCGGCGTCCCTGACCCGAAACGCCATCGCACAAATCGACGGGCCGTGCACGCGCGCGAACCCCTGGGCAAAGCTGTCCTTCTCGGCGTTAACGATAAAGTTGATGTCGCCCTGACGGTACAGCAGCACATTTTTCGAGCGGTGCCTGGCGATCGCGCTGAAGCCCATTTGCTCGAACAGTACGCCGAGCGCCGCGGGATCCGGCGCGGCGTATTCAACGAACTCGAACCCGTCGGTTTGAAGCGGATTTTCCCAGAGCGAGGGGCCAGCCGGTGCCATGGATCGTTCTCCCGCGAATTCCTCTTGGCGCGCCATCGGCGAAGCCATGCGCCCGGCGCTATTGCCGCACGATGTTCACTCCGGCAAGTTTCTCCTGCGCCTCGAGCAAAGATGCAATGTAGTGGTCGCCGAAGCCCAGAAGCTTGGCATGCCGTGGCCCATCAGTCCCAGGCCAACGAAGCCAATTCGCGGCTTGTCCGTACTCATGATCGTCCTTTCGGGAAACTCTTTCGGGGCCGCCGGGCGGTCCGCGGGCAGGCGCCAGCCGCGAATGAAAGGCGCCCACCTTCGTCGCCGATCCGGGCGGCAATTTTTGTCTAAGGAAACCACTTGTATTCTACCTCAGTCGACCGCCGCCGGCTCCGACGGCGGCAAGCTGGCCCGCCAGCGTTCGTACCACGTCAGCACCACACCGCTGCCGGCAATGGTGACGATTCCGGCGAGCGTCCACGCGTCCGGAAACGTCCCGAACACCAGCCATCCTGCCAGCGTCGACCACAGCAGTTGCATGTAGGTGAAGGGGGCGATCGCCGAAACCGACGCGCGTTGAAACGCGAGGATGAAAAGAAAATGACCCAGCGTGCCAATCGCGCCGATAGCGACGAACATCGCCACGTCGGAGGTCGGGAACCAGGTGTCGTAATGAAAAAACGGGACCAGCGCCGACATGAGCAGCGTGCCCACCAGCGCCGGGAAGAAAAGCAGCACCATCGAGTTTTCGCCCGCCAGCTTGCGCGTCAGGATCTGGAAAGTCGCGTACAGCGCCGCGGCGGCGAGCGCCAGCAGCGACGCGGGCGTCAGCATCTCGCTTCCGGGGCGAACGATCAGCAGCATGCCGATGAAGCCCGCGATCACGAATGCCCAGCGCGGCACGGTGATGCGCTCCCCGAGGAACGTCGCCGCCATCAGGGTCACGATCATCGGTGACGAATAGTTGAGCGCGGTTGCCTCGGCGAGCGGCAGAAACTTGAGCGCCGAAAAGAAGCTGAGCGACGACGCGATCAGCACGATGCCGCGCACCAGGTGCATCTTCCGCCGCGCGGTGCGCACCAGCCCCCAGCGCATGGTGGGACCGAGGACCGCGGTCATCACCAGCACCTGCATGCCCCAGCGCGCCCAGACCAGCAACGGCACCGGATAGCGCTGGCTCAAGTACTTGACGCTGACATCCAGCGACGTGAAGCACGCGGTCGCGGCGATGATCATCAGGATTGCCGAAAACGGCATGTGTACCGGTCGCTGCATCAGCGGCCTGCTGGGGCGGCGAGAGCGCGCGGAACGGCTGAGGTCGAACGCGGCGTCTGAAACTGCATCTGTGGAGTATCGTACGCTGCGAATCTCGCTCTCAACAATGCCGAGAACATTGCAGACGACAAGCCGCGGCCGGTTTCACGCGTGAACGCGGGCAGGCGTGCCCGATGCGCCGAGATCCCAGAACAGCCCGGTCATGATCTGCAACCCTTCGCGCGCGATCCGCGCCAGCATGTGCTCGTTGGGCGCGTGTTGCGAGCACGCCGGATAAGAGTGCGGCACCCAGATCGTCGGCAAGCCGAGCACGTCCGCGAAACAGTCGTTGGGTAAGGATCCGCCGAGATTCGGCAATATGGCCGGCGGTGCACCGGTCGTTACCGCGATCGATGCGCTCGCCCAATGCACCCACGGGTTCTCCGGATCCAGCCGCGTCGCCGCCATCGGCTCCATGCTCGCCTGACGCACCTCCACCATGGCAAAGCCGCGGCCATCGAGATGCGCGCGCAGGGCCGGAATGAACGTGCGCCAATCGCATCCGGCCACGAACCGGAGCTGCAGGTTCGCGCTGGCGCGCGGCGGAATGGCGTTGACCGGACGCTCGGGATTGCCGGTGCGAAAAGCGAGCACTTCCAGCGCGTTCCAGCCGAAGACGCGCTCGGCCGGCGTCAGCGCCGGTTCGCCCCAACCGGCGTCGATCGCGGGACCGCCGGGCTCGCCGGGTTCGATATCGGCGAGCGAGCGCCGCACCGAATCGGGAATCGGCGGCGGGCGCAGCGCATCGACCAGGATTCGCCCGCGCGCATCGACCATCGACGCGATGGCGCTGGCGAGGATCGTTCCGGGGTTGGCGAGCAGACCTCCCCAGTTGCCCGAATGGTGCGCGCCCTCGCGCAGCACAACGTCGAGGTCGAAGTTGAACACACCGCGCGAACCGAGAAAGATGGTCGACCGATCAGACGACAGCCGCGGGCCGTCGGAGGCGATCAGGACGTCGGCGCTTAAGCGTTCGGCGTGCCGCTCGCACGCCATGCGCAGGCCCGGCGAGCCAATTTCCTCTCCCATCTCGAGCAGCAGCTTGGCGTTGAACCCCAGCCGCCCGCGTTGCTCGAGCACGCGCCCCAGCGCGGCGAGATTGATCGTGTGCTGGCCCTTGTTGTCGGCGGTGCCGCGGCCGTACCACTTGCCGCCGGATGCGCACAGCTCCCACGGCGAGCGGCCGTCGCTCCACTGCGCGTCGTAGCCGGCAACGACGTCGCCATGACCGTAGATCAGCACGGTGGGTGACGACGCATCCTCGTGTCGCTGGGCAAACAGCATCGGCGGCGCGCCCGCGGCCGGATTGGGCCAAAGCTGCCACTCAAACCCGAGCCGCTCGACGCTGGGACCGATTTCGTCCGTCAGGTAAGCGACCAGCGTCTCCGCACGCTCGGCGTTTTGGCTCTCGGTCGGAAAGGCGACCCGGCGCCGCAGCTCGGCCTGAAGCGAGCCGGCATCGAACCAGGCGGTGGCGGCGGCGATTGCCGCAGTGCGGGGCGCGATCATGACATGCGTGGAGCGGGTGAAGGGAATCGAACCCTCGTCGTAAGCTTGGGAAGCTTCTGCTCTACCATTGAGCTACACCCGCGCTGGGCACCAATTATAGCGAACGGGTTTTGCGTGCCGCAGGCTACATCGCATAAGACGCGAAAGGGCGGCTTTTCGCCGGCAGCGGAAGTAGAAAGGCCTTTCGTCACGCAACTCGCACGAGGGCCACCGCGCTTGCCGGCGCACGGCGTTTGGCGTACCTTTGACGCTGACGCTAGGGGTCCTCCCGCGCTTTGCGTGTCGGCGCGGACGGTGAGATCACACCCTTGGTACCTGTGCGGATAATGCCGGCGCAGGGAAGCGTGCATCGTCCCTCGCTCCCTGCCCGCATGGCCGCCTTTGCAGAGGAGCACCATGAACGCCAACGACAGTTTCTTCGCACGCGACGCGCACGTCGACGACGCCGCGGTCCAGCCGCTTCCGAATTCCAGGAAGATCTACGTCGAGGGCGCCCGCCCCGATGTCCGCGTGCCGATGCGCGAGATCGAGCAATCAGAAACGCCCGCGTCCTTCACTGCGGAGCAGAATCCGCCGATCGTCGTCTACGACACCTCGGGTCCGTACACCGATCCCGAGGCGACGATCGACATTCGCTGCGGCCTGCCGCCTTTGCGCGCAGGATGGATCGCGGAGCGCGGCGATACGGTCGACCTATCCGAGCTGTCCTCGGCATACGGTCGCGCGCGACTCGCCGATGCGGAGCTGACCGGAATGCGCTTCGATCTGCATCGGAAACCGCGCCGCGCCAAAACCGGCGCTAATCTCAGTGGCAACGTCACCCAGATGCACTATGCGCGGCGCGGTTTGATTACGCCGGAAATGGAGTTCATCGCCATTCGCGAGAATCTCAAGCGCGAGGAGGCGCTCAACACGCTGCCGGCAATCGTGACGCGGCAGCACCCGGGTCAGAATTTCGGCGCGTCGATTCCGGCGTTCGTCACGCCCGAGTTCGTGCGTTCGGAAGTCGCTCGCGGCCGCGCCATCATTCCGGCGAACATCAATCACCCCGAATCCGAGCCGATGATCATCGGCCGCAACTTTCTGGTGAAGATCAACGCCAACATCGGCAACTCGGCGGTGTCCTCGTCGATCCAGGAAGAAGTCGAGAAGATGACCTGGTCGACGCGCTGGGGCGGCGACACGGTCATGGATCTCTCGACCGGCAAGAATATCCACGAAACGCGCGAGTGGATCATCCGCAATTCGCCGGTGCCGATCGGCACGGTACCGATCTACCAGGCGCTGGAAAAAGTCGACGGCAGGGCCGAGGAGCTGACCTGGGAAATGTATCGCGACACGCTGATCGAGCAGGCCGAGCAGGGCGTCGACTACTTCACGATTCACGCCGGAGTGCTGTTGCGCTACATCCCGATGACCGCCAAGCGCATGACCGGCATCGTCTCGCGCGGCGGCTCGATCATGGCCAAGTGGTGCCTCGCGCATCACAAGGAGTCGTTCCTGTACACCCGTTTCGAGGATATCTGCGAGATCATGAAGGCGTACGACGTGAGCTTCAGCCTGGGCGACGGGCTGCGGCCCGGGTCGGGCTACGACGCCAACGACGAAGCGCAGATGGCCGAGCTCGCGACCTTGGGCGAGCTCACCCAGGTCGCGTGGAAGCACGACGTGCAGACCATGATCGAGGGTCCCGGTCATGTGCCGATGCATTTGATCAAGCACAACATGGATGAGCAGCTCAGACTTTGCGGCGAGGCGCCGTTCTACACCCTCGGCCCGCTCACCACCGACATCGCGCCGGGGTACGATCACATCACGT
>DAIQRF010000005.1:6902-19315 GCA_036786505.1 Casimicrobiaceae bacterium
ATCGGATGGTATGGCACCGCGATGCTCTGCTACGTCACGCCCAAAGAACACCTCGGCTTGCCGAACAAGAACGACGTCAAGGACGGCATCATGGCGTACAAGATCGCCGCGCACGCGGCCGATCTCGCCAAGGGCCATCCGGGGGCGCAGATCCGGGACAACGCACTGTCGAAAGCGCGTTTCGAATTCCGCTGGGAAGACCAGTTCAATCTCGGTCTCGATCCGGATAAGGCGCGCGAGTTCCACGACGAAACGCTGCCGCAGCATGGCGCCAAGCTGGCGCACTTCTGCTCGATGTGCGGGCCGCACTTCTGCTCGATGAAGATCACCCAGGACGTGCGCGACTACGCGGCGAAGCTGGGCGTCGACGAAAATGCGGCGCTGGAAAAAGGCATGGAAGCCAAGGCGGTCGAGTTCGTCAAAAAAGGCGCGGAGATTTACTCCAAAGCGTAAAACAAACGTACGTCGCGCGCATGCGCGCGTGATCGCCGCCGGCGAATCATGAGCCCCGCAAAGCCGAACGCAACCGTAGGAGCCGGCGCGATCCGCATCGGCATCTCCGCGCGGCGAGCCTTCGGATGCCTGCCGAATCGTTCACAAGGCCGCGACCGTTCGTCGTTCACGCGACGTGCTTTGCTATTGCGACAACACCGACAAGGTGGAAGCGCCCGACAATGCGCGGCGCTTGATGAAAAAGCTGGACGTGACGTGGCCGAAATAGATTCGTGGCCAACGTACCGTTTCACGTCCAAGCCGCCTTCTCAATCTTCCTCGCGGCTCAAAATCTCCAAATACGCTGGATACCGGTAGACCCGATTGCGTCTGTACCCGGTCACTTCCTCGATGATTCCCAATGCTTGCAGATGGTCTAGCATGCGGACGATCGTGTTGTTACTTTGCCTGGTAACCGCTGCAATGTGGCCGATACGAGCCACGGGGCGTGCGAACATCGCTTCGTAGACCTGCAGGCAAGATGATGCGATTCTGCCAAGCGCGCGAATGCGCTTACGATCGTCGGCGCCGAGCGTGTTCAACGCGCGCACCGCACCCACTGCTTGGCGCGCTGCGGACTCGACCGCCACAGCAAAAAATCCCAGCCACTCCTCCCAATCCCCTTCCTGCCGCGTGCTTTGCAGAAGTCTGTAGTACGTTTCGCGGTGACGTTTGAAATACAGACTTACGTACAGGAGAGGTTCAGCGAGCAAGCCTTCGTGCACGAAGAGGAGTGGAATCAGCAGTCTTCCTAACCGACCGTTGCCATCGAGATACGGGTGGATAGTCTCGAACTGAACGTGCGCCAGCGCTGCCTTGATCAATGGCGGGTGGCGCGCCGGGACATCGTTCAAAAAGTTTTCGAGCGCACCCATCAATTCGCTGACGCGAGTATGCGGCGGAGGAACGTATGCCGCCTTCGATGGCCTTGCGCCCCCGACCCAGTTTTGCGATCGGCGATATTCTCCAGGAGCCTTGCCCGCGCCCCTTCCATGCGCAAGCAGGTGCGTATGCATTTCATTGAACAGTCGCGTCGAAAGTGGAAAGCGATCGCGGATTCGTGCCATGCCGTATTCGAGCGCATCGACGTAGCAGGACACCTCGCGTACGTCGTCGAGCGGAACACCTGGTGCGGCTTGCGCTTCGAACAACAGAAGATCGTTCAACGTTGACTGGGTTCCCTCGATCTGCGACGACAACACCGCCTCCTTTCGAACATAGCTATAGAGGAAGATCGATGTTTCGGGAAGAAGCGCCGTGACGCTGTCGAGACGGCCCAGCGCAACATGCGCTTGGTCAAGCTGATCTTGTAAGTCCGCATCGACCGCCAAGGGCGGGATGGGCGGTAGAGGTGCTGGGACGAAAGCCTCGAACGACTCCCCTGCTACCGCGGCGCGCTCGAAGTGTCCGGTAGGGCCCCGCTTCATAGTGCAAGTTTGGAGGAAAAAGAATTCTTATTGCATATTTTGCCACTTTTTGCAATAAGCGGAGCGCTGCCTAGATCGTGGGGCTTGCCCTACTGCCGGCGGCGCACCGTACGTGTGGCCCTGGCAGGCGAGGGTTTACGCGGCGACGAATGTCGCTCGCTCTGTGACTGCGGACCGCGCCGTTCGGCGGCGACCTCGTCGAGCAACCACTGTCGGAACGGTGCGAGCTTGGGCGAATCGCATCCGGCTTTGGAGTCAGGGCAGCGAGGCATCCGATGCCCGTCGCATTTCGAGCAAGCCTGCGCCGCGCGCCGGCGCCCGCGAAGTCTATTGCTATTTTGACAACACCGACAAGGTGGAAGCGCCGGACAATGCGCGGCGCTTGATGCAGAAATTGGGCGTTGCATGGCCGATCGAGCCGCGATTCAAACGTCCAAGATAGCCACCCTTCAAGCCGCGACGCCGTTCTCGACCCGGCTGCGCCAGCCGCGTCGGGTTTCCTCGACGACGATTCGCTGATTGAGCAAGCGCTCGACATCGTTCAGGCGAGCCACGACGTGTTTGACCGTTTCATTGCCTTCCTCCGCGGCCTGCCACAGGATACGAATATGCTTATCGGCCCAGAGCGGAACACGACCACGCTTTTCCCAGTTCGCGACGCTTTGCTCGGTGTTGCCGAGTAGCTTGGCGAGCGCTTTCTGCGAGAGGCGAAGATGAAGTCTCAGGTAGCGGAATTCGGCGCCGTTCAGGCGCCCGATTTTGCGCACGAGCGCTCTGCAAATGACACGGGTTAATCCCGCGACATCCTGGATCACGACCGCGTCACCGTAGCGCGTGCGCTTGATCGTGTAGCCGTTCATCAGCCACACATTCTTGAGACCCGCATCGCTAAATCGGTAAAGGTTGGTTTTCATAGCTCGATGACAGTAACAACAATCAGATCGGGATCGTCATCGCTGATTGCGACGATAACCCTAATTTGCCGCCCCGTGCAGTAACGCTCCATCCGGCATTCGAGCGAGCCGCGCGCAGCATTCGGTTCCGGGATTCCGACAAGCTTTCCCCGCTGAAGCACTTCGAGCACGATTTCCTGCGTCACATGGCGGTGGCGCATCCGTGTTTGCGCGTGATTCGTGTAGTAGACCCGTGCACCATCTGCGGCGATCGACCGAATCAGCCTCTGTAACCGTAAGTTGGACCTCGTCTCCCGAGTTTTGCGGCCGGAGCAACAAATCGCTTGACATGGCGTATTTTGTTACTACAATTAGCTTATGCCGTCTTGGGATGAGGCGAAGCGCCAGCGCAACATCAAGTCGCACGGGCTGGACTTCATCGGCGCCGAAGCGATCTGGGACAACTTCACCGTAACACGCGAAGACGTGCGCCAAGATTACGGTGAGCATCGCTGGGTTACCTTCGGGCTCCTGGATGGCGAGGTCGTCGTCCTCATCCACACCGAGCGAGACGGTGAGATGCACATCATTTCCTTACGCAAGGCCGAAAAATATGAAGCGCGCTATTACCTTGAAATCGCCCAAGACCAGCTCCGCTAGAGTCAAGGATCCTGATAATCCTCCTTGGTCAGAGGGCATGCTCGGCCCACCGATCCTACGGCGCGGTCGGGGACCGCAAGCGGCTCCGACCAAAGTGCTTACCACCATTCGACTCGATGCCGATGTGCTGGCCTTCTTCCGAGCCCAGGGGCGCGGTTACCAGAGTCGCATCAACGAAGCGCTGCGCATTGTGAAGGAACGAGGTCTAACCGCTCGCTCAACCCGGACGCGCCTTCGGCGCGCCGGTTAGGTTCGTTGGAGACCTTCTGGACGCTCGCGTTCGCCGCGACCTATAAAAAGTATAGGTCACGTCGCCGGCAAGCGCGGCTATCGCGCGCGACGCATCCGCTTCGGCTTCGCGGCTGCGGGGAGCAGGCTGGTGTACTTCTGGTACAGCTCGAACAAGAACGTAACGCGCTCTGCGTCGCTCTTGAAGCCTTTGCGGCCCGAATTCGTCATATAAGCGGCATCCACCGCCGTGTCGAGCTTCTGGTGCGCCTTCACCAGCGCCGGCGGCATGGTCAGAGGGTCGTAGAGATCAGCGAGCGATGCGTCCGGGAACTGCGCCCGCGCGTCGAGCACGCCTTGCGCGGCGGCTTCGATGGCGCCGCGCTGCTTGTCGGTCGGGGCCTCGGGCCAGGGGAAGTTGTTGTAGACGATGTCCTTCGAGTAACGGTATCGACTCTCAAGTCGACCGCAGGTGTAGCGGACCCAGGCGTTGTGCATCGTTGAAGACATGACGCCGAAATGAAAAGGAGTTGCACCCGGGACTAACAAGACCTGATCGTTCCCGATGGTTGTCCGCGACATGAAGCCCATCGGAATAAACGCACGTCGCTCGGATGACACGCGCGGGACAAGAAGATATTCGGTGTCCAGTTGAGCAATCTGACAAAACAGACTCGGCGTCGCGGCAAACTTCTGGGTCGTTGCGGCTTTGCTCGCGAGCCGAAACGCACGGACAGCCTCAAGTCGTTGGCACGTCTTGGGGCAGCGCGACAGCACACTGGGTGACACGCCAATAAGCCATAGGCAGTATCGCTCGCCGGCATTGAGAAACTCCTCGGCTCCCGTGTATCGCAGAATGTACGGACTGATTTGTGGCTCCGTCGCAACAAGGTCAGCACGTTCCTCTGGGGACAGAATCAGGTGCCCTCCATCCCGGGGCATACTGCCGAAACGCATCGGCGGCACTGCGCAAATCGGGCCAGATCGATTGACGAGAAATACCTCCGGCGCGTCGACCAGATAAGCGTTGATGCTGGATGCTGCGACTGCGTGCGCTTCACCCGCAATGTCCTCGTATTCATAGATGACTCCGGGACCGCCCTTGCCTTGAGCGAAACCGATGATCACGCAATGGACTGCCGCGATTCCGCGCGCCTCGTTCGACCATCGAAATGTGCGGTGGGCGAATAAGATATGCATACCAAAACGCAGCGTGAGCGGCGCCCACAGCAAACCAACCTGCTCGCCTTGGGTGATGGAATTAGTGGACACGAACGCCGCCTGTATCGGTGTGCCTTGCACGTATTTCGCAGCCTTCCAGTACCAGGCGCTCACAAGGTCCAATACGCCGTAACCTTTGAGATCTCCAAACACCTGCGCAAGGTCCGTCCGTTGTGTTTCGCTCATGACCATCGCGCCCACAAACGGCGGGTTCCCCAGGACATAGCTGCACCTCTCCGACGGCAGCACATCCGCCCAATCGATGCGCAACGCATTCGTGTGATGGATATGGGGCGCAGTCGTCAACGGGATCCGGGCGAAGTACAAGCCGAAATCCTCGGAGATGCGCATGTTCATCTGGTGGTCCATCAGCCACAGCGCGACCTGCGCGATCTGCGCCGGAAATTCCTCGATCTCGATGCCGTAGAACTGATCGACGTCGATCTGGATTTCCTGATGCACGTTGAGAAAGCGCGAGCCCGGACCCTGGTGCACGGTGCGCAGGATTTCCAGCTCCAACTTGCGCAGCTCGCGATAGCTGATCACCAGAAAGTTGCCGCAGCCGCATGCGGGGTCGAGGAAGTTCAGCGTGCGCAGCTTCTTGTGGAACTCGAACAGGCGGTTCCTGTTGCTCTTGACCTTGTGGAAGTCCTCCCACAGCGCATCGAGGAAGAGCGGCTTGATCAACTTGAGGATGTTCTCCTCGGAGGTGTAATGCGCGCCGAGATTGCGGCGCGCCTTGTGGTCCATGATCGACTGGAAAAGCGCGCCGAAGATCGCCGGCGAGATCGCGCTCCAGTCGAGCGCGCAGCAGTCGAGCAGGGTCTCGCGCATCCTCGCATCGAAGGATGCGATCGGAAGCGTCTCCTCGAACAACTTGCCGTTGACGTACGGGAACGCGCGCAACTGCTCGTCGAGCGTCTTCGGTCGCGCGGATTCCTGTTGATTCAACACCTGGAACAACTGCGCGAGCTGCGAGCCGAGGTCGGAGCCATCCGTGGCGGTGCGCTCGTCCAACCACATGCGGAACGCCTGCGCCGGATGGAAGATGCCGGTATCGTCGGCGAATAGGCAGAACAGCACGCGAACCAGCAGCAGCTCCAGCGGATGCCCCGAGTAGCCGCTCGCCTTGAGCAGATCGTGGAGCTTCCCCATCTGCTCCGCGGCACGGATGTTGACGGGGTTCTGCGGCTCGATTTCCTGCGTGCGGTAGCCGGCGATGAATCCGAAATGTTTGACCTTGTCGTGAAACTGCGCGAGCTTGAATTCGACCGTCGTATCGTCTTCGAGGTCGTATAGGCGGAACCGCACGAAGTCGGAGACGAGGACGTAGCGCGGCAGATCGCGCTCGGGAATGCCTTCGAAATAATCGGCTGCTTGCGCAAACGCGCGGTCGAGGTCCTCGCCGGCGCTCTTGTGCTCGATCAGCAGCACACCTTTCCAGAAGGCGTCGATGCGGCCGTGGCGCATTTTCTCGCCGGCACGCACGAGCTTGACCTGCTTTTCGAAGACAGTGACGCGGCGCCGGTCTATGCCAAAAACGTGGAAGAAGTCGTTCCAGAAACTCTGCGCTTCGGCCCGCTCTGATTTTTCGCCGGCCCATTCGCGCGAAAACGCGAGGGCGCGGGCCTTGATTTCATTCCAGGACAGGGGCATCAGGAGGATCAGGGTCGCGCGAGCGGACAGCGCGCACTATAGCGCACGGCACTGGCCAATCGTGGCACTGACGCTACGGCCGGCGGCGCGTAACTGCAGCACGTGGGTTGCGCGCGGCTCACGAGTTCAGACCATGCTTGGGTCTTTGCGCCTGCGCCTGGTCCCAATCAGATGCCGGTGAAGACCAAATCAAGCGCAGCAATGATAATGTCGCGATGTCGGGCCAGGTTATCGATCCGCTCTCCCAACACTTTCGCCGGCACGCCGGCAAGCTCGGGCGTAAGCATCAGCACGCTGCGTCCCTCGATTTCGAACACCGGATTGAGCCGATCGGCCATCCTCCCTCTGAGTAGCTCGGGCTTGCCTAATGGGACGACGACTCGCGTCACCAATGGTTCCAGCAGATCCGACTGGACGTCGAGCAGGTAAGGGATACGAGCGCGCGTGGCGGGATTGACGTTCCGATAAAGGTCGAACTGCGGCATCAGAACGAGCGTAGTCCGTCGCTGAATAGGCCATGCTTCTCGACGTATTTGTTGTAAGCGTCGAGCGCGGCGCGATTCTTCTCGAGCCACGCTTCGCGCTCCTTCCGGCGGATCGCCTCAGTCAATCCTGCCTCGAACACTTGAGACAGGTTGAGTTTCATGCGCCTCGCCGCGTCGAGCAGCTCGCTGTCGACGCTTAAATTGGCTGCCTTCTTGCGCAGACGTATGGGACTTGTTTGACTCACCATGGAATCCGCCCGGTCTATGCGCATAGTCTATGCGCATAGAGCCACGCATGCAAGCCTTTGTTGCGACTGCGGGGAAAGCGCTTTCCCCGAATCGCCGCGCGCGCACGAACGACAACGTCAAGGCGATGTCCGCCTGCGCCTTAAAGCAACGATGTAAATCACCGCATTCACCACGACAACGACTGCGCCAAGTATGACCTGCATCTCTCGCGTGAGGCCGTCGGGATACAAGATCGATACGACATAGTGCTCGATGAAGTCGCCGGTGTAACCCGCCTCTCCCGCGCTCCGCCGCAAAGAAATTTCCAGCGGAGTGAGCGGGCAGATCCAACCGCTGAATTCGACGAACGTGGCCCATGCGACCACCGGGACATGCAACCAGGTGAGCCTCGGCCAGCGCAGGACCAGCAGGCCACCCAAGACAACGAAGAGCACAAACGCGACGTGCGCGATAAGAACTGCGTCAGCGGCCGCGCGGTAAAACATTCAACCCTGACAGCCTGCCACCAGCAAGCTTCTCAAACGGTCATCCCCAATAAAGTGGGAAATCGATGGTTCGCCGCCGATCTTCGTCAAAAGCAGCTTCCCGCGCCAGAAGGCGTCGGAATCACAAATCGGGATTAGGCGGTGATGCCGATCCGTACGGGCACCCGGCGGCGCCCCCACTGATGGTCGAAACGCTCGAAGCGGCCCGGTATCGTCGTCCCACAGTATTTGCACGCGCCTTCCGGCGTGACAGCGTAGCTCAGGATCTCGTGCCAGTCGCGCACGATGACCGGCTTCGCGCAGCCGGGACAGAAGCTCGTGCCGCCCTCGACGTCGTGCACGTTGCCGGTGTAAACGTAGTGCAGACCTTGGGCGAGCGCGATGTTGCGCGCGCGCTTAAGCGTCGCCGTGGGAGTGCGGACCATGTCGGTCATCTTGTAATCTGGATGGAAAGCGGTGAAGTGGAGCGGCACGTTGGACCCGAGCTCGCGTGCGATCCACTTGCACTCGGCCTCGATCTCCGCGTCGGAATCGTTCTTGCCCGGAATCAGCAGCGTCGTGATCTCGGTCCAGACGTCGGTTTCGTGGCGCAGATAGACGAGCGTGTCGAGCACCGGCCGCAAGTGCGCACCGCAAAGCTTGACATAGAACTCGTCGGTAAAGCCCTTCAGATCGACATTGGCTGCATCCATCTTGGCGTAGAAGTCGCGCCGCGCCTCGACTCCTATGTAGCCCGCCGTCACCGCGACCGCCTGAATGCCGAGCTCGTGGCAGGCGTCGGCGGTATCCATTGCGTACTCGGCGAAAATCACCGGGTCGTTGTAGGTGAAGGCGACGCTCTTGCAGTTGGCGCGCTTGGCCGCCTCCGCGATCGCCAGCGGAGAAGCCTGGTCCATCAGCGTGTCCATCTCGCGCGACTTGGAAATGTCCCAGTTCTGGCAGAACTTGCACGCGAGATTGCAGCCTGCGGTGCCGAAGGAGAGCACGCTCGATCCGGGATAGAAGTGATTGAGCGGCTTCTTTTCGATCGGGTCGATGCAAAAACCCGACGAGCGGCCGTAGGTGGTGAGCACCATCCGATCGCCGCTGCGCTGACGCACGAAGCAGGCGCCGCGCTGGCCTTCGTGCAGGCGGCAGTCGCGCGGGCACAGGTCGCACTGGATGCGCCCGTCGTCGATGAAATGCCAATAGCGGCCGGGGTGATCGCTCACGATGTTTTCTCGACGGCGCGCAAATCGCTTTCGCGCCATTTGATGACGCCGTATCGCGACATGTTCACCGCCGCACTCCAGAAATCGATCGGCAGGCCGGCCTTGCGCTTCAACTCGGCGAGAAACTCGGCCGGCTCGCGAAGAGTGTCCCACACCTGCGGCAGGAAGGTCGCGTGCCTGCCCGCGAATTCGAGCACCACGCCGTCGACGCCGGGCCGAAGCTGATCGAGGAGCGCCTTTTCGCCGTCCGCCGTCATCGCCTCGGGCGCCGACAGCAAAGAAACCTCCACCAACGTATCCATGAACTCTTCGGCACCCAAGCGCGGAAAACGCGGATCGGCGAACGCCGCCGCAATGGCGTTGGCGCGCGCGTCGACGCCCAGCGGCCGCCTGGCCTCGAGCGTGCCGATGCAGCCGCGCAGCATTCCGTGCTTGAAAAGCGTCACGAAGGTCGCTCCCGGCGCCGCGAGCGCCGGGTGTCCGGGCCCCGCGCGTTCAGGCCCGGCGCGTTGGGGCCCGGCACGTTCGGACCCCAGGCTGCCGGCTTCACCCAGCTCGGCGCCGATGGCGCAACGCGCAATCGTCACCAGCGAGCGGCCGAGCTCGGTGTCACGCATCGACGGTCTCCTCGAGACGCTTCGTCGCGGCGCTCTCCGGCACATTTCGCGCAAACGCGAACGCGGCATAGCCGACCACCCGCGATTTTTCGCCCGTGATGTCGCCGGAATTGCGTAAGTCGATGAGCTCCGGCTTGAGGCCATGCCGGCGCGCGCAGAGCGCGAAGCCGTTGATCGGCGTGGCGCCACACGCCTGCTGGTGATCGAGCGTGTCGGCGAGCACAAGAATGTCGTCGGCGGTGGAACGATCGATCTCGGTCGCCTGCTCGTACGGATGGTAGTGCGACAAGTCGGAGCTGACCACGATCAGCGTCTCGGGCCCGCCCCACACGCGCTCGATGACTTCCGCGACTTCCGATGGCGACGCGTCCCCGACCGCGAGCGGAACCAGCGTGAATTCGTCGAGTATCGTCTGCAGGAAAGGAAGCTGGACCTCCAGCGAATGCTCCAGCGAGTGGGCGGCATCGCTCTCGCACACCTGAGGCATCGCGTGGAGTCGCACCGCGGCCTCGCCATCGACCGCAACCGAACCCAGCGGAGTGACGAAGCTGTCGGCGCCGGGCAGCGCCAAGCCACGAATCGGCATCCGGTGCACCGGGCCCAGCAAAACGACCCGGCGAATGAGCGATCGACCGGGGAGCAGGCGCGCGTACGCGCTCGCGGCAATCGGGCCGGAATAAATATATCCCGCGTGCGGGACGATCAGCGCCTTCGGCCACGCGGCGTCGGCGCTGGCGGGCCGGGGCGCGACATCGAGCAAGGCGCGTACGCTCGCCTCCAGCGCGCGAGGCGCGCCGGGATAGAACATGCCGGCCACGGCGGCAGGACGGACGGTGAGCATTGGCTACCTTGTCGGAGCCCATTCAAGGCTATAACCACAAAATCGGGGCGATTTCTCTCCAAGCAAGCCCCGCCAGCGACGATTGTGGCGCCGCCGCGGTCGTTATGCACCTTACTTTTATGCACCCTACTTTATCGCAGGCAGCGCGACTTTCCGGTCGGCCATGTGGCGAAGGTAGGCAAGCAGATCGGTAAGCTCCCGGTCGGACAAGGTCGCGGTCGGGAACTTGGGCATTTGCGCGGCCGGCCAGCGGCGCAGCGACTGCGGATCGCGGATCAGGCGCCGAAGCGCATCGATGCGCAGATACTCGGTCGGGTTGTACGGGACGTTCAAATCCGGTCCGATCGTCGCGTCGCCGCCGAGGTTCAAGGTGTGACAGGCCGAGCAGTGTTTTTCGTACGCCGCAAACCCATGCCGGACCGGATCCTGCGCCGACACGCCGGTTGCCGGCGCGAGCATGGGATAGCGCTTGACGAGCGGCGCAACCGATTCGATACGCGCGACTTGATAAGGCCATTGCCCGGGACGGATGCCGTCCCGCTCGGGTCGTACCCAGACCAGGTAAAACGGGCCCGCGGTCGCGCTTTCGCCCGCCTTCAGCGCCGGCCACGGTGTATCGGGCGGCTCGATCGCCAGATACGCGACAGCGCCGTCGCCGCGGGCGAGGAGCGGCGCCGCAGGCAGGGTCGCAACATATCCGTCGTTGGCAACGAATCGTATCGTCTCGTCGGGCCCGACACCGGCGAGCAGCGCCGCGACGGGCACGGCGCGGAAAGTCATCTCGCGCTTGTAGGCGACGTCGTTCGGGATGGTGACGTCGGTCGCGGCCGGCAGCGCGAGCAGGCTTGCCGGAGCATAGGTGGCCATCCTGCCGCCTACGACGATGGTCAGCTCGGGCTCCGCCGCCGCGACGCCCTGCGTCAGCGTGGCGCAGAGGACAGCGCAGAAAAGGAGTCGAAGACGATGCAAGCGCGTCACTCCTCGTGCGCTGCCAGCCGGACAATATAGCCGCCGGACTTTTCGTCGCGCTCGAGCTTAAGGCTGCCCTTTTTTTCGGCGGCCTCCAGCATGCCGTTGAAGGACCGGAAGCCGTGATACGACTCGGTGAATCCGGGCTTGCGGCGCTTGAGCGCCTGCTTGACCATCGAGCCCCAGATCTTTTCCTCCTCGCCGCGCTCGGCGACCAGCGCCTCCACGGTTTCGACAACCAGATCCAGCGCTTGCTGCGTACGTTCTTCGTCGCTCTTTTTCGCCGGCGCCTTGTTGTTCTCGCTCAATGCCTTTTCCGGTACCCTTGACGTCCCGCTTGCGGGTGCCTTGGCGGCAGGCTTGCGTGCCGCGGGACGCTTTTTTTCCCGCACCAGATCGTCGTAGAAGATGAACTCATCGCAGTTCGCGATCAGCAGGTCCGACGTCGAGTTCTTGACGCCAACGCCGATGACGACCTTGTTGTTCTCGCGCAGCTTGCTCACCAGCGGCGAAAAGTCCGAATCGCCGCTGATGATCACGAATGTCTCGACGTGCGACTTCGTATAGCAAAGATCCAGCGCGTCCACGACCATGCGTATGTCGGCCGAATTCTTGCCGGATTGGCGCACGTGCGGAATCTCGATCAGCTCGAACGAGGCTTCGTGCATCGGCGCCTTGAAGGCCTTGTAGCGATCCCAGTCGCAGTACGCTTTTTTGACGACGATGCTGCCCTTGAGCAACAGCCGCTCCAGCACCTTGCCGATGTCGAAGCGCTCGTACTTGGCGTCCTGAACGCCGAGCGCGACGTTTTCGAAATCGCAGAACAGCGCCATGTTGGTGACTTCGGGGGGATTGGCCATGGTCTTCCGATGAGGCTCTAGGCGAGCCACGCAAAGGCGGCTAGCGCGAGATAGAATGAGCACGAGAATGGTGGCAGCGTGCCGCTAAGATAGCAGCAACCGGGCCGGTGTGGAAATGA
>DAIQRF010000197.1:0-4970 GCA_036786505.1 Casimicrobiaceae bacterium
GCTCGCTTCGCTCGCTCAATTCTCCGCCATTTGATTTTGGTCCTTCAGAGCAAAACCAGGTTGTCCCGGTGGATCAGTTCTCGCTCGTCGACGTAGCCGAGCGCCGATTCGATTTCGGAGGATGGCTTGCCGAGGATACGCTGCGTTTCCGATACGCTGTAATTGATTAGCCCGCGAGCGATTTCACGGCCGTCGCCGTCGAAACAGCCGACGATCTCGCCGCGCTCGAAGCGGCCATGGCAGGCCAAGACCCCGATTGGCAACAGGCTCTTGCCTTCACGGGTCACAGCCCGCACCGCGCCGGGATCGAGCGTGAGCCGGCCTTCGACGCGGACGTGATCGGCAAGCCACTGCTTGCGCGCAGCGAGGGTCATCGTCTCGGCTATCAGCTCAGTGCCGATCGCTTCGCCCGCGGCCAGCCGGGTCAGCACGTCCGGTTCGCGACCGTCAGCGATGACCGTCGATGCGCCGCTGCGCGCCGCGCGCTTTGCCGCCAGCACCTTGGTCAGCATGCCGCCGCGTCCATGTTGCGAACCCGCACCGCCGGCGATCGACTCGAGCGCGGCATCGCCCGCGCGTCCGCGTCGCAGGAGCTTCGCTGCCGCATCCTTGCGCGGGTCGCCGGTATGCAGACCCTGCTGGTCGGTGAGGAGCACCAGCACGTCGGCCTCGATCAGATTGGTGACCAGCGCGCCAAGCGTATCGTTATCACCAACCCTGATTTCGTCGGTAGTCACCGTATCGTTTTCGTTAATGATCGGTATCACCGACAACGCGAGCAGCGTCATCAAGGTCGAGCGCGCATTCAGATAGCGGCGCCGGTCGGCAAGATCCTCGTGCGTCAGCAGGATTTGAGCCGTGTGCAAGCCGAACCGCGAGAACGCGGTTTCGTACGCCTGCACCAGGCCCATCTGGCCCACCGCAGCGGCAGCCTGCAGCTCGTGGATTGCCGACGGGCGCGACGTCCAGCCGAGGCGCTGCATTCCCTCGGCAATGGCGCCGGACGACACCAGCGCGACCTGCCGGCCCGCTTTACTCAGCACGGCGATCTGCTCCGCCCAACGCGCCACGGCGGCGTGGTCGATCCCGCGGCCGTCGTTGGTGACCAGGCTCGAGCCGACCTTGATCACCAGTCGGCGCGCGCCGGCGACGATAGAGGGTTCGGATGGCGAGTTCATCGTTTCATTCGGACAGCGCGGGCACCATCTCCGCCGGATGTTTTTCCAGCCAATCCTGGGTCGCGTACACAAGTTCGCGACAGCCGTCGCCGTTGATTGCGGCAACGTCGAACACCGGGCCGGTCCCGCGATACGCGTCGACAAACGCAGCGATGCGTTGCTGGCGCTCGTCGGGTGCGACGAGGTCGAGCTTATTCAAAACCAGCCACCGCGGCTTGTCGAAGAGCGCCTGGTCGTAGCGCTTGAGCTCCTTGACAATGGCGCGCGCATCGGCCACCGGATCGCTGGTGCCGTCGAGCGGCGCGATGTCGACCACGTGCAATAGCAGGCGCGTGCGCTGCAGATGGCGGAGGAACTGATGACCGAGGCCGGCGCCGTCGGCGGCCCCGTCGATCAAGCCCGGAATGTCGGCGACGACGAAGCTGCGGTTCTCGTCGACGCGAACCACGCCGAGATTCGGCGCCAAGGTTGTGAACGGGTAGTCGGCCACCTTGGGTCGAGCAGCGGACACCGCTCGTATCAGCGTCGACTTGCCGGCGTTCGGCAATCCCAGCAGACCGACATCGGCAAGCACCTTGAGCTCGAGGTGCAGCATGCGCTGCACGCCTTCTTCGCCCGGTGTCGATTGCCGCGGCGCGCGATTGGTGCTCGACTTGAAATGAAGGTTGCCCAAGCCGCCCTTGCCGCCTTGCGCCAAGAGCGCTTTCTGGCCGTGCGCCGCGAGGTCGGCGATGAGCTCGCCGGTGTGCGCGTCGATGATCAAGGTTCCAACGGGCATGCGCAGGACCACATCTTCGGAACCGCGCCCGTACTGATCAGCGCCGCGGCCTCTTTCGCCAGGCTTGGCACGGTGGATGCGAGCATAGCGATAATCGATCAGCGTGTTGATGTTGCGGTCGGCAATCGCCCAGATGCTGCCGCCGCGGCCGCCGTCGCCACCGTCGGGCCCGCCGCGCGGAACGTATTTTTCGCGACGAAACGATACCGCTCCATTGCCGCCGTCGCCCGCGATCACTTCGATGTTCGCTTCGTCGATGAACTTCATAGCCTCGAGCCTGGCGTCGGGCGGCGAAACAGCAGGAAGCGCTCGGTGTCGTCGCCGCGCCGACGTCCTTCCCACACCTTCTCCCATGTCGAATCGGGCGGCGCGTCCGATTCGTCGCGGGCGGTCTGCAGCAGCAGCGCGTGGCAACGGTTCGAAGCTTGCGAGTCGTCGCGCACGGTAATGACGTTGAGAAAATATTCGAGCAGGGCCCGCTGCGGCTCGCCGAGATTATGACTGGCCAGACAGGTGTCGGCCGGCAGATGGTTCGCAAGCGATTCCGCGACCGACCGATAACTGCGCCGTGAATCGAGGTAGGGCAGCCAGATGGTCATGTACATGCCCCAAACCAGCGTCATTCCGGCAGCCCAATTGAGAATCGTTCGGCGATTCGAACGCCGTGCCGGTCTCACCAGCGTAAGCCAGAGCAGGGTCAGGACCGCGGACAGCAGCACCGGAAGCCATTGCCAGGGCGGCTGGAAGCCCGGTTGGGTGTCCTTGAAAATGCGCGCCACCGTTTCCGGCAGGCCGTGAAGCAGCGATTCGAGCCAGAGCCCCCAGACCAGCACGCCCAGCAGACCGAAGGTCAGGATGCCAAACCAGTCGAGCGCGCCCGAGTACCCGCGCTTGAGCGTATCGACCTCCGCGGCGGCAAGGAGCGACATCGGCAGCAATAGCGGCAGCGCAAGTGTCGCACGGGGCTCGGCTGCAGCGGAAATCAGCGCCAACACGACGACGATCATCGTCAGCGGTAGCGCCACACCCGCTCCTGTCAGGCCACCGCCATAACCGCGCGAGCGAACCTGCAAGGTCCATAGCGCCAGCGGCAATGCCGGCCACGCAAACCACGGCAGGTTCTTGAGATAGTAAAACGGCTCGCTTGGAGGTGAATCAGGGGTCATGGCAAAGTAGCTTGCGACATCCTGCGTCTCGCGCCATTGCGCGAGCCAGCCCGGGTCGCGCAGGTACAGCGCCAGCGGCCAGGCAAGCAGCAAAGGTGCTGCCACGAGCAACGCGATACCAAGCGTTACCAGATAGCGCCGCATCCGCCAGGGCGGGAAAAACGGCAGCAGTACAGCAGTCAAACCGATAAGCGCCGAGGCGGCCGAACCCTTGCACAGAAACGCGACGCCGACGGCAACGCCGAGTAGCGCTCCCCCGATGATTGCCCGCCGCGGCGCCAGCGCCAGAGCGTATAAGGCTAGCGCGAAAGCTGCCAACGAGCCGATGTCGGGCGAGAGCTGATGCGCTCGATCCCAGAGGCCGATGCAACCGATGAAAATCAACACCGGCAACCAGCGGAAGGCTCGGCCATAGAGCTCGCGTCCGGCGAGCGCCAGGAGCCACAGCGTTACAGCGAGACAGACAGCAATCGCAATGCGTGCGGCGTCATGCAAGGGCATGAGTCCGCCGAACGCCGTTGCCGCGGCCGCCGCCAGCGCGTAGAAAAGCGGCGGGCGATCCGGAACGGCAATTCCGGCCAGATGCGGCACTACCCAGTCGCCGTGCTTAAGCATTTCCAGGGTCACGCCGAAGCTTGTCGCATCGTCGGGTTTCCAGGGGTCGTGACCGAACAGGCCGAGCCCTATCCAGGCGATACAGAGCAACACTAGGCCGCCCTGCTTTAATGCTCGATAAGGGCCGGAGGGCGATAGCCGGGCCGGGTTGTCCGATTCGGCAACCGGTTCAGCAATGGGTTCAGCAATAGGCATCGAGGTGCCGGAATGAAAAAAGGCAGCCGAAGCTGCCTTTACGCAATCGTTCTGACCCGGACCGTCACGCCGACGGTACGGCGGTCTTCGAAGCGTAACGTTGCCGGAATTTCTCGACTCGCCCCGCGGTGTCGACGATCTTCTGCTTGCCCGTGTAAAACGGGTGGCACGCCGAGCAAACTTCGACGTGCAGCGGCTTGTTGACGGTCGAACGGGTGGCGAACGTGTTGCCGCAGCTGCACGTGACCTGGATTTCGCTGTATTGCGGATGAATGCTTGTTTTCATTGAGCACCTCATTGGCCGGCACGCTCTCGCGGGGGCCGGGTTCTTGCCGGAAAACGTGGTCCCGCAGGGACTGGTTTCGACCGGAGACGGTAAACCGGAAGATTATGGCGCTTTTTGCAGTGCAATGCAATCGGCAGCCATAGAGGGCGAATGGTGTCGGTCGGTGGATTTTCAAGGACTTGGGCACATCCATTTCGTCAACGCCAAGCCACCGACAGGACCGAGCCACCCCAAAGGATCAACAAGGTGCCCGCGAGTCGGGCAGCCACCTTTGCGCAGGCAGAAGCTTCTCGCCCAGGACGTAGATCGCGATGGCAATGATCCACGCCAGATTCATCATGCCGTAGAAGCGCTCACGGACGGCGGGCGCTTTGGAACTCCGACGAGTGGGACACAATTTTGCGCGCAGCGACCAGAGCTAAAAACGCTGCCGAGCCTACACCGGCGATGCGCGGGCGCTATCCTCTGCGCATGGAGTCGAAGAATTCGGCATTGTTCTTGGTCTGCTTCACCTTGTCGACCAGGAACTCGGTGGCCTCGAGGTCATCCATCGGATAGAGCAGTTTGCGCAACACCCAGACCTTTTGCAGCACGTCCTGCTTCAGCAGCAGCTCTTCCTTTCGCGTGCCCGACCGGTTGACGTTGATCGCCGGATAGGTGCGCTTTTCGGCCATTCGCCGGTCGAGATGGATTTCCATGTTGCCGGTGCCCTTGAATTCCTCGTAGATCACGTCGTCCATGCGCGAGCCGGT
>DAIQRF010000198.1:0-4970 GCA_036786505.1 Casimicrobiaceae bacterium
CATCTACACCAGGCCTTCCAGCAACTGCACGTCGACCAGCTCGCCGGCGGCGACGTTGCCGGTATCGCTGCCGAGGATGATAAAGCAGTTTGCCTGTGACATCGAAGACAGGATGCCCGAGCCCTGATCGCCCGTGGGACGCGCCGACCACGCTCCGCCCGCATCCGCGGTCAGGATTCCGCGCTGAAACTCGGTGCGTCCCGGCGCCTTTTTTATCGGCGCGGACAGCGGCACCTTGAAGGTCGGCAGCGGCGCGACGTCGCGCTGCCCCTGGAGAATCAATAGTGCGTCGCGTACGAACTGATAGAAGGTGACCATCACCGAAACCGGATTGCCGGGCAGTCCGAAGAAATGCGCGCCGCCGATCCTGCCGTAGGCGAGCGGGCGCCCCGGTTTCATGGCGATCTTCCAGAACAGCACTTCGCCCAGCTTGTCGAGGAGCTGCTTGACGTAATCCGCCTCACCGACCGAGACGCCGCCGGAAGTGATCACCACGTCCGCTGCGCCGGCCGCCGCAGCAAACGCACGCTCGAGCTTTTCCGGCACGTCCTCGACCACACCCATGTCGATCACGTCGCAATCGAGCCGGGTCAGCATGCCATGCAGCGTATAGCGATTGCTGTCGTAGATCTCACCGGGGCTAAGCGGCGTGCCGATGGACTTGAGCTCGTCGCCGGTCGAAAAAAATGCGACGCGAAGCTTGCGAAAGACGCTGATCTCGCCGATGCCGAGCGATGCGATCATCCCCAGCTCGGCGGGATGGATGCGCTGACCGGAGCGGAACACGACCTGCCCGGCTTTCAAATCCTCACCCGCGAAGCGCCGGTTCTGGCCCGCTTTCGCCACCGCGCCGGGCGCAATGCGAACGCCACCCGCGTCTTCGATGGCGCGCTCCTGCATCACGACGGTGTCGGCACCGCGCGGCATGACGCCGCCGGTGAAAATGCGCAGGCATTCGCCCGCACCGATCGCGCCCGGCCACGGCTTGCCCGCGAACGACTCGCCGACGCGCCTGAGAATGGTATCGCCGACAGGTAGCAGATCGTCGAAGCGCATGGCGTAGCCGTCCATCGCCGAATTATCGTGGCCCGGCACCGCGATCGGCGACACCACGTCTTCCGCCAGCACGCACCCGAGCGCGCTGCGGACGTGAACGCGCCCGATGGCGGTCATCGGGGCGAGAAAGCTGCGAATCAACTCGCGCGCCTTCGCCACCGGCATCGAATCCGGATCGTAGTCGTCGGCGCAGGACGCTTCGCGCAATGTCCGGGGTGCGCTGCTCACTTTGGTTCCGTTATTGTTCCGATCGAATGTCGAGCTGCTGAAGCTCATCGAGGGTGTTGATGTTGCGAAACGCGTCGGCCTCGTCATCGAATGCGACCTCGATGGTCTTGAGTGTAGCGTACCAGGCATCGATCTTGCGGCCTCCCCTCTCGAGAAAGCGCGTCAGATGCGGCAGCACCGAGCGGCGCACCAGCGCGAACACCGGGTGGGGTTGATCGAAGGTTCGCGCGACCGCGAGCTCGGCGTCCATGGTTTGCAGCGCACCGAGAAGCCGCGCGACCAGATCCGCCGGCAGAAACGGCGAATCGCACGGAACGGTGGCGACCAGCGGTTGCGCCGCATGCGTGAGGCCCACGTGCAGCCCGGCGAGAGGGCCCGCGAAACCCTCGATCGCGTCGGCAACGACGGGAAAGCCGAGCGCCGCGTATTGATCGAGGTGCTGGTTGGCGTTGATCAGGACGTCGTCGACCTGCGGCGCGAACCGGTCGAGCGCGTGGCGCACCATGGGTCGGCCGTGAAGCAGCACCAGCCCCTTGTCGACGCTGCCCATGCGCCGGCCTTGGCCGCCGGCAAGCACCACGCCGCTCACTCCGCGCGCAGACGACAAGATCAAGCGTCGGCCCGAAACCGCTCGCCACCGGCGAACAACAGGAAGTGCTTGTTGGTCGCGCGGCCGATCATGGTGATGCCTACTTTTTGCGCGATCTCGTAGCCCATCTGCGTCAATCCCGAGCGCGACACCAGGAACGGAATGCCCATCTGCGCCGCCTTGATCACCATTTCGGAGGTGAGCCGTCCAGTGGTATAAAAAATCTTGTCGCCGCCGTCGACGCGGTCGAGCCACATCAGGCCGGCAATGGCATCGACCGCATTGTGCCGGCCGACATCCTCGACAAAATAAAGAATCTCGCTGGCGCCGTCTTCGTTGCTGGCAAGCGCGCAGCCGTGAACGGCGCCGGACTGCTTGTAGATCGTATCGTGCCCACGCACCCGGTCAAGCAGCGCATAGAGCGTGGCGCGGGTGAGGGCCGCGTCGGTGTGAAGCTTCACCGTATCGATTTCTTCCATCAGATCGCCGAATACGGTGCCCTGGCCGCAGCCGCTGGTCGTGGTCCGCTTGCCGAGCTTCGCCTCGAGGTCCTTGAGGCCGTGCCGGGTGTTGACCACCACTGCGTTGACCGCCCAGTCGACCTGAACGGACACGATCTCGTCGAGCGAGCCGAGCAGGCGTTGATTGCGCAGGTAGCCGATCGCCAACGCCTCGGGCGCCGCGCCCAGGGTCATCAAGGTGAGGATCTCGCGCTTGTCGACATAGAGCGTGAGCGGATGCTCGCCGGCAATCTGCGTGTCGCGTGCTTCGCCGTGCTCGTCGATGGCGCGCACCGCAAAGGTTGACGGCCGAGCTGCGTCGGTCAGGATCGGGCGGTAGGGGATGTCGGGCGCGTTCAAGTGCGTGAGTGCGGCGCAGGCGCGCACGACGTTGCCGTCTCACGGCGGAAGAGGGTGGAGCCGTGTACGCGTGCCGTAACATCGGCCACCAGATGCTCGAACTCCTCCCGCAGCACGTCATACGCCGGCTTGTTCCACGCGAACCACGGCCGGTTGTTGTTCTGCTCCAGTCCGCTCAGGAACTCGAAAAGTGCTTTGAGGTGCATGCGCCGCGATTTACGCCAAGAGCCTGTTGCCCGACTGCGGGACCCACGAGGTCTCAGGGGGCCTCAGTTGCCAACTCAGTTGCCAACTCAGTTGCCAACTCAGTTGCCAAATTAGCCGCCGATATAGCTCATCTCGATCTTGGGCAGCGCCGCGGTCCTTTCCGAGCGGATCTCGGAATAGCGGTCGGCGCGCTGCGACCAGATCGCGGCAAGAGTGTTGACGATCTCCTCGTCCGCACTGCCGCCGCGCAACAGGGCGCGAAGGTCGTAACCGTGAGTCGCGAACAGGCAGGTATAGAGCTTGCCGTCGGTAGCGAGACGGGCGCGCGTGCAGTCCTTGCAAAACGCCTGCGTCACCGACGAGACGACCCCGATCTCCCCCACGTTGGCGTCATCCGAATCGAGGTAGCGCCATCGTTCGGCGACCTCGCCCGGATAATTCGCGCCGATCGGCTCAAGCGGAAATTCGCGTCCGACGATGCGGATGACTTCGGCCGACGGCACGACGTCGTCCATGCGCCAGCCGTTGGTGTGGCCGACGTCCATGTATTCGATGAAGCGCAGGATGTGTCCGCTATTCCTGAAATGCCGCGCCATCGGCAGGATTTCGGAATCGTTGACGCCGCGCTTGACGACCATGTTGACCTTGACCGGTTCCAACCCGGCTGCCGCCGCGGCATCGATGCCGTCAAGCACGCGGGAGACGGAAAAATCGACATCGTTCATGGCGCGAAAAACGCCGTCGTCGAGCGCATCGAGGCTGACGGTGACGCGGTTGAGCCCCGCATCCTTGAGCTCGCGCGCCTTCTTTGCGAGCAGCGCGCCGTTGGTCGTCAGGGTCAAATCGAGCCCGCCGATGTCGGACAGCATGGCGACCAGGCGCTCCAGATGTTTGCGCAATAGCGGCTCGCCACCGGTCAGGCGGATCTTTTCGACGCCGTGCGCCTTGAAGATGCGTGCCAGCCGAGCGATCTCCTCGAACGTCAGCAGCTCGGCGTGCGGCAAGAACGGATAGTCGTGGCCGAACACGTCCTTGGGCATGCAATAGACGCAGCGGAAGTTGCAACGGTCGGTGACCGAGACGCGCAGGTCGCGCAACATGCGCCCGCGCGTGTCCGCGAGCGCGCCTGTCGGCGCGAAAGGTGCCGCCGCGTGCGACGCAGGCACGGCCGCGCCGCGAACGATACGGGCATCGGCGAGGGGGATGATTTTGGCCATGGACGAGCTTGATGAATACGGTCAATCTTAGCAGACGGAGCGAGCCTGCAGCGCTATAGTATGATAATCAGTTCACCCGAAATGCCCATTCGAAAGTCCATGCTTCCCGCGCGGTTTCCCGTCGCAGTCGTCATCGAGCGAGTCGCTCTTTCCAACCGCTGGGCTAACGAGCAATGGCATGTCGCCGCGGTCGAACGCGACGACAGTCCGCGGCATGCACCGGTGAGAATGGTTCACGATAAGACGCGCACCTGCTGGCGCTTCACCGGCCTGTCGCTGGAGCTCCACCTTTCGGAGAGCGAAGGTTATTACCTCAACATCACCTCTCCGGATCCGAAGGTTTTCGTGATGTGGCGCATGGACGATGGTGGCGTCGCCGATGACGAGCATCCGGGCGCGTTTCCGGTGCTGGTCACGGTCAGCTACAACGAAGCGGCAAGATTGCTGGACGGCGGCGAGCAGGTCGACGCCACGCCGCTGTCGGCGGAGATGCTGGCGTGGATGCAGCCGTTCGTGGATGCCAACTATCGTCCCGAGCCGAAGCGCAAAGTCCGGCGCAACGAGTTCTACGAGCGCGACCAGGTCGGCGGCCCCAAAGCAAGCGGCAAGCGGGTGCTATGACTTCCAAGCCCGCTCAGGCTGACCGCTTTTCGCTGCGTCGCTGGTCGCAGCGCAAGCTCGAGGCTGCGCGGGTCGAAGCGCAGACTGCGGGGCAGGCGCCACTGGCGCCGGTCGATGCCGCCGCGGCCGGTCAAACGCCGGCGGGAACGGCACCCAACGCGCTCGAGCCGGCGGTTGCCACCTCAGTTTCCA
>DAIQRF010000199.1:0-4935 GCA_036786505.1 Casimicrobiaceae bacterium
AGCATGTGAAGTTCGTGCTCCCAACGACCGATCCGCAAAAGATTCCGGTCACCGTATTGTCACGCTGTCTGCAATTCAATCTCAAAGCACTGCCGCAGCCGACGATTGCCGCACGCCTCGGTGAGGTTCTTCGTGCCGAAGACATCGCGTTCGACGATGCCGCTTTGGTATTGATCGCCCATGCCGCGCGCGGATCGATGCGCGACGCATTGTCCTTGCTCGATCAGGCGATAGCCTATGGAGCCGGCGAAGTGCGCGCCGGCGTCGTGCGTGCGATGCTGGGCACCGTCGAAACGGAGTACATCTATCGGATCGCCGACGCGCTGATCGCGGCGGACGGCGCCGCGCTCCTGGCGGAAGCTCGCGCACTGACCGAGCGCAGTCTCTCCTTGCCATCCGCACTGGATGAGCTGGCCGCGCTGTTTCATCGCATTGCCATCGCCCAGACGGTGCCCGAAACCGTCGACGCGCTTACCGACGCGACCCGTGTGGCAGCCTACGCCAAGGCCTTTTCGGCCGAAAGTGTTCAGCTTGCCTACCAGATCTGCGTTCAGGGACGTGCCGATCTCGCTCTTGCGCCGGATGAACCGACGGGTTTTGCGATGACGCTGCTGCGCCTGCTTGCCTTCGAACCCGCGACATTGGATGAAACCAGAGGAATCGCGCGTTCCAGCGCCGCTGCACCGGGCACGGCGGCGAAGCAGAGCCTTGCGTCCGCGGAATCAACGAGCACGCGGGCGGAGCCGCAGCCTTCACCAATGTCCCCGCCGAAATCGGAATTGTCTCCGGTCGGCGCGCTTTCAAGCTCTGCACGAGGAACTGATCCCGCGCCGGCGCCGGTCCCTGTCACGTCGACGGCGGCTGCGATCGCGGAGATTGCCGACTGGCCGGCGTTCGTCGCCGGCATGAAGCTCTCCGGCATCGCGCTGCAACTTGCGGCGCAGACGGAGCTCAAAGCCATGGCCGGCAACGAGCTGGTCCTGGCGGTGCCCGAGGCGTCACGTCATTTGACCGAAAAGGCCTACGCCGACAAGCTCAAGGCAGCGCTCGACGAAGCCTTGGGACGTCGCGTGCGTTTGCGCTTCGACGTCGGCGGCGCGGCGACAGCGAATCTTGCGGTGCTCGATAAACGCGAGCGCGCCGAGGCACAGTCGAAAACCGAAGCAGCATTTCGCGACGATCCATTTGTTCAGGACGTGCTCGCGCGTTTCGACGCCAGGATCAAGCCCGACTCGATCAAACCGGTTTCCTAAAGAGGATTCGGAGATGATGAAGAACCAGCTTGCAGGTCTGATGAAGCAGGCGCAGGCCATGCAGGAGAACATGAAGCACGCGCAGGAGGCGATCGCCGCCATGGAAGTGGAAGGCGAGGCCGGCGGCGGCATGGTCAAGGTAGTCATGACCGGCCGTCATGACGTCAAACGGGTCACGATTGCGCCAACGCTGCTATCGGAAGACAAGGACATGCTCGAGGACCTGGTTGCGGCGGCGATGAACGACGCAGTGCGCAAGGTCGAGGCGGCGTCGCAGCAGAAGATGGCGGGGTTGACCGCGGGTATGCCTTTGCCGCCCGGATTCAAGCTGCCGTTCTAGTGGAACGGTCCACTAATGGAGCCGCTCAGCAGTCTCGAGGAGCTGACCCAAGCGCTGCGTTGCCTGCCCAGCGTCGGACCCAAGGCGGCGCAACGCATGGCGCTGCATCTTCTGCAACACGACCGCGAAGGGGCGCAACGACTGGCGCTCGCGCTCGAAGCCGCGACGCGAACGATCCGCCACTGCCAACGTTGCAACACTTTTACCGAGGACGAAATCTGCGCCCTGTGTCGCTCGGCGAAACGCGATGCGACGCTCTTGTGTGTGGTGGAAACGCCCGCCGATCTGATGATGGTCGAGCACACGCAGGCTTACGCGGGTTTGTATTTTGTGCTTATGGGCCGCCTCTCGCCGCTCGACGGCATCGGTCCCAAGGAGATTGGCCTCGACCGGCTGCTCAAGCGAGCGCTCGACGGAGCGGTTCGCGAGGTCGTGCTGGCGACCAACTTTACCAACGAGGGCGAGGCGACCGCGCATTACATCGCCGAGCTGCTCGCCGCGCGTAAGCTCAAGGTTACGCGGCTCGCGCGCGGCGTACCGGTCGGCGGCGAGCTCGAGTACGTCGACAGCGGCACGCTGGCGCAGGCGCTGCGCGAAAGGCGGCCCCTGCCGAGTTAAGTGCCGCGCCGCCGAGAGCCGGCTTCCCGGTTGCGCATGGCCATCGAGCCGGAGTAACCTGCAACAGAAGCCACGCAAGGAGGCGAAATGCTGGTCAGCGAAATCCTGCGTATCAAGGGAAGCGCACTCTTTACTACCCCTCCGCACGGTACGGTGCTGGATGCGGTGAACGTCATGGCTCAGCATGACATCGGTTCACTGGTGGTGATGGATCACGGCCAGATGGTCGGAATGCTCACCTTCTCGGAAGTGCTCCAGGCGCTTGCGAAGCAAAAGGGACAGCTCGGCGATCTCAAAGTGAGCGACATCCAGGTGCGCGATCCGTTGACGGCGACTACCGGCCTCGACGTGATGGAGTTACGGCGCGCGATGCTGGACCGGCCGGCACGTTATGTGCCGGTAATCGACGGCCCTACGCTGCTCGGCGTGGTGTCGTTTCACGACGTGGCCAAAGCGGTGTATGAAGCGCAGAGCTTCGAGAACCGGATGCTCAAGAGCTACATCAAGAACGCACCCGACGATGAGGACCAGTAAGCGAGAGCCGCGGGGCGCTGTCGCCAGAGGCGCGATCGAGGGCGGCGGATCCAGGTCACGCCGGTGGTCGCGTCTTCAGGTCGTTCCAAGCAGGAAAATCGCAGGACGACGATTTAGCCCGATGCGCGCCGTGTCGCGCCAGTTGCCGATCGGCCGTCGGATCACCTGCTCGGTCGGTAGCGTCAAATCGGCCGCCACGCAGAGCACTGTCGTTGCGCGGCACGCCGCCAATGTCGCGGCAAGCACCGCATCGTTGCGGTACGGCGTTTCGATAAAGATTTGGGTAACACCGTTTCGCGCGACGGCTTCGTCGAGCGCCTTGAGCGCTTTGATGCGCGCTTCCGGAACCACCGGCAAGTAGCCGTGGAACGCAAACTGCTGGCCGTTCATCCCCGCGGCCATGAGCGCAAGCAGCACTGCCGATGGGCCCACCAGCGGTACGACGCGGACGCCGGCGCGATGAGCGGCCGCAACCAGGTGTGCGCCGGGGTCGGCGACTCCAGGACAGCCGGCGTCGGAAAGCAGTCCCAGATCCTTTCCATTGATCGCAGGCTCGAGCAGCCGGGGGACGCGCTCCGGCGCCGTATTGACGTCAAGCGTCGCAAAATCGATCGACTGTATGGGCCGCTCCGCTCGCAGTGACTTGATGAATTGACGGGCAGTCTTGGGTGTTTCGACCACAAAATGGTTTAGTGCACGCGCGACGTCGATCGTGCGCTGGGGCAGTACCTCCGCCGGCGGCACGACGCCGAGCAGGTTCGGCACGAGATACAGCCGACCGGGGAGCGGACGAGGCACGATCAAAGGATCTCTATGCCTTCGGCCGTCAGCATGTCGGTCAGGCGAATCAAGGGCAGTCCGATGAGGGCTGTTGGGTCGTCGCTGGCGATACGCGAAAAGAGCGCGATGCCGAGCGACTCACATTTGACCGAACCGGCGCAGTGGTAAGGCTGGTCGCGATCGACGTACGCCGCGAGTTGCTCGTCGCCGAGCGCACGGCAGGTGCTGGCAACGTCAACCAATGCGGCCTGGCAACGGTCGGTGCGTGTGTTAAGCAATGCCAACGCCGTGTGAAAGATGATGGTTCGCCCGCGCATCGCTCTGAGTTGCGTCAACGCGTCGTCGCGGTCGCGTGGCTTCCCGAGCGCTATCCCATCGCAGGCGGCCACCTGGTCGCAGCCGATGATGAGCGCATTCGGATGTCGAGCGGCGACCGCGCGCGCCTTGGCCTCGGCGAGCCGAACCGAGGTGGCGGCCGGGAGCTCTCCGTCCCGCACTGCCTCATCGATTTCCGGCGCAACGACGCTGAACGACAGACCGAGCCGCTCTAGAAGCGCACGGCGGTAGCTCGACGATGACGCCAGGACCAGCGCCGGAGCATCGCGTGGCCGCGTCGAAGTCGTTGTTTTCACGCTTTTCTTTGACACCGAATGGCCTATTCGCTATTATGCAACGTTTCTCCTGCTGCGGATGCGGGTGATGCTATTTTGCGCGCGGCTACTCTCGCTAACGCAGCGCACCCGCAGCGAAGCGGCGCGAAGGCAGGGGGACCATGACGCAGTCCACTGCGGGCCGCCGTCCCATGCGCTTCGACGCGCTTAAATTGTCCGCCAGTGGCGATTCACTCGCTGGCGAAGTCGACGTGGCGGACCTCCCGCGCGTCGCTGACCGGCTCGCGCCTGATGCAGGCGCCGCTAGGCTTGCGTGGCGATTGGTCGGTGGCCCGGATGCGCAACGTCGTCCGGTGCTGACGCTGACCTTGGCGGGCTCGGTGCCGCTGGTCTGTCAGCGCTGCCTGCAGCCTTTTGCGGCGATCGTGGACCAAAGCACGGATTTGGTGCTTGCGCGCAGCGAAGCGGAGTTGGCGCGGTTGGACGGCGATGAAATCGAAGCCGTTCTGGCCACCGGGCGGCTCGATCCCCAGACCTTGGTCGAGGACGAGCTGCTGTTGTCGCTGCCGTTTTCTCCGCGTCATGCGGATGGCCAGTGCGAATTCGCGAGCCCCGTGGTCGCCGGCCAGGAAAGTAGCCAAGGCAGGGCTTCCCCATTCGGTCAGCTCGGGGAATTGAAAAAGACGACCCGCTGACCCATTGAAGTTGGCGGGCCCGTGCGAGCGGGTCCGCTTGAACGTTTTAAGGAGCAGACGAACATGGCTGTCCAGCAAAACAAGAAGTCGCCGTCAAAGCGCGG
>DAIQRF010000200.1:0-4874 GCA_036786505.1 Casimicrobiaceae bacterium
CGGCCTGGGCGGCGGGTGCGGTCAACAAAAGCGCGCCGAGGACCGCAGAGAGGGAGACCAATGTAACGCTCAACTTCTTGAATCGAGTTGCGATGCCAGACATTACGTCTCCCGAAGAATGTTTGAATTCCTGTTGGAAAGTATACGTTAAGTAGAAAATTAAGGCGTAACACCCGCCGCGGCCGTCGCACAGCGGAAATGCGCGGCGCTCGCGGGACTGCGTTCAGAGCAATCCGCGCCGCGCCAGATTTGGCATCAACGCGCCCGCGCCAAAAGTCCACGGCGCGATGCGATCGGCATGATCGACACGGTTGATCAGCGCGCCGAGCGCCGCAGCGCGGATGGTGACGATGTCGCCCACTTCGTGCGTGAACCCTTGGCCGGGGCCGTGTCGATCCTGCGTCGGTGCGAACATCGTGCCGGGAACTCGCGCCGCGCTTACATCGCGCGGGCCGGATCGTCGAGATCGAGCAATTCTTTCGCCGTCGCGGCGATGTCGCAAAGATCGAGAAGCGTGTCACCGAAAGCGCGCACGAGCACCGGACCCTGGTGTTGCGGAGACCAGATGCGCCCGATCAGCATGGCCCGCGGATCGGGTTCGAAGATAAAGGAGTGGATGAATCGGCCGTCAGGCAAGGCGCGAGGGCCGAAAGCGTACCCTTGATCCGGTGAGGCCGAGCAACGGTGCATGGCGCACCCTAATCAAGTTTCTAGCGCGGTGTTCCGCTCGCAGCAGAATTGCATAACGACTGAATAAGGACTATATTCGGTCTTGTTGCACTCGGGAGAACACCATGAAGTACTCAAGCCAGATCAAACCGATCAGCTACCTCAAAGCGAACGCCGCCGCAGTAATTCGCCAGCTCGCCAGGCGTCGTGAGCCACTGGTCATCACCCAGAACGGGGAGGCGAAAGCGGTCATCCAGGACATTGCCTCCTACGAAGAGGGCCAGGAGACTATGGCACTGCTCAAGATTCTGGCTTTGGGTAACCGTCAGATCGAACAAGGGCGGGTCGTTCCAGCGGATGAGACTATCCACCGGTTGCAAGCGAAGAAGGCGCACAACTGATGCGCTTCGAGGTTCTGCTGACTGAAGATGCAGTAAGCGACCTTGAGGAAATCCACGAATACCTCGCCGAGCACGATGCCCCTTCCAAGGCGAATTACGTACTGGGTCGCATAGCGGAGGCGGTCGAAAATCTCGCGAGCTTTCCCGAGGGCGGGCCGCACCCCAAGGAGCTACTGGCTCTGGGCATTCGTGAATATCGACAAGCCTTCTTTAAGCCTTATCGCCTGATCTATCGCGTCACCCGACAGCGGGTCTACATCTATTTGATTGTGGATGGCCGGCGGGACATGCAGACGCTTCTGGCTCGGCGGCTTTTCGCGGCGTAGCTAACTTTCCCGATGACGAAGACTGTAACAAAATAGCTACTCAAACGCTTGCCTCGCTCGCCGATCTCAAAACCACCTTTATCTTCGGAACTTCTGACTCAGCACACTAGCGCTTCGGTGTAGCTGCCGGTCGCAGAACCGATCCCTCGCGTAAGTGTCAAGCAAGTATGGGACCCGCCGTTATCTGGACCATCGGCCACTCGACCCGGTCGCTGGAGGACTTTCTCGGCCTGCTGGGCGCTGAGCGGATCGAGCTCCTCGCTGACGTGCGGCGATATCCCGCGTCGAGGATGCATCCGCACTTCAACGCTGAGATTTTTCGCCAGAGCTTGATTGCGACCGGACTGCGCTACGAAGCCTATTCCGAGCTTGGCGGCCGCCGGTCCCCACGGGCCGGATCAACCAACACCCGATGGCGAAACGCCTCTTTCCGCGGCTACGCCGACTATATGGAAACCCCGGCATTCGACGCGGCGCTGGCGCGATTGATGGCCGATGCCGCGCACGCAAGGACAGCGATCATGTGCGCCGAGGCGCCGTGGTGGCGCTGCCACCGGGCGCTTATTGCGGACGCGCTCAAGGCGCGTGGCATGGAGGTTCTGCACATCATGGGCGAGGGAAAGTTGATCGTGCATCCATATACGTCGGCGGCGAGTGTCGTGGATGGAGTGCTTTACTACGGGCCGTCGCGCGACTTGTTCGCTTAGAGTGCGCGGCCTCCTAAGTACGAATCAGAGGCCAACGGAGCGCTCCGGCGGGCACGCAATCGCTGGCGGTTGAACCGCAGTTGCCCCTACAATGGGGTCTCCAAACCAACCTTTCCGAAAACGGTGCCCCATTGGCAAAACCAAACTATCAGTACCAGAAGCGCCAGAAAGAACTGGAAAAGAAGAAAAAGCAGGAAGAAAAGCGCAAGCGCAAGCTGGATAGCAAGGCCGAACCGGAGCCCGATGCGAACGGCGAGGCGCCTGTCGCCGGCGAAGAGACACCGCCCGCCTGAACCATCGTCACGGGCCGAAGCCGCCAAGCCGCTTTAGAACTTGCCGAACGTGCGATAGGCCTCGACCGGGTCCATGCCGCCCAGCAGTGCCCGGCGCATGTCGCTCTCGGTGGCAACGACTTTTTCGGTGCGCGCGACCACTTCCTGCGCAATCGATTGCGGTATGACGACCACGCCGTCGCGGTCGCCGAGAAGGTAATCGCCGGCCGCGATGGTCACGCTGCCGATCGTGATCGGCTCGCCGAAAGAGTCGGGGATCCAGCGCTCGACGATGTCGGCGGGCGTTAGAAACGAGCAGAACACCGGGAAGCCTTGAGCGAGAACCAGCTCGGTATCGCGCGAGCCGCCGTCGACGACGTAGCCCAACACGCCGCGCGCCTGAAGCGTCTGCGCCGAGAGCTCGCCCATGAGGGCGATCTCATGATTGTGCGGCTGACACACGATCACATGACCGGACGGTGCCTTGGACAGCATCGTGCACCATGCGAGGAGCGTCTCATCGCGCGTGCGAGTGCGATCGATGTGGCCGGAGACCGTCCACACCGGGCCTGCGAGACGCGTTCCCGGCGCGATGGCCTTGATTTCGGGCGGCAGCACGATGTTGTCGTGGCCTATCATGCGCAGCACGTCGTGCACGGCGCCGGTGTAGCAGCGGGCCAGCCGTTCCCTCAGTTCGCACCTCTCCGCGCATCTCGGGCCCGGCGTCTTGGAATCTAGAACAGCGTGAGCTGCGCGCGCTCCGCCTCGGTGCGCGGCGGCGTGAAGCGCGAGGTGTCCATGGGCGCGCGCTCGCGATTCAAGCCGAGCCTTTGGCATGCGACGTCGAAGCGCCGACTGATAAGGTCCGCGAACAGGCCCTGACCGCGCATGCGCGAGCCGAATTGCGGATCGTTGTCGCGACCGCCGCGCATTTGCTGAATCATGCTCATCACGTGCTCGGCGCGCAGCGGATAGTGCTGTGCCAGCCAGTCGCGGAAAAGATCCTTGACCTCGTGCGGCAGCCGCACCAGCGTCCATCCGGCGTAACGCGCGCCGTTCGCGCTCGCGGCGTCGAGTATCGCTTCGAGGTCCTTGTCGGTGAGCTGCGGGATGATCGGGGCGGTCATCACGCCGACGGGTATGCCCGCTTCGCTCAAGGCCTTGACCGCTGCCAGCCGGCGATGAGGCGCCGCGGCGCGCGGTTCGAGCGTCCGCGCCAGATCGCGGTCGAGTGTGGTGATCGACACGTAGACGCGCGCGAGATTCTTCGCCGCCATGGGCGCCAGGAGATCGATGTCACGCTCGACCAGCGCTGACTTGGTGACGATCGATACCGGATGCTCGCATGCGGATAGCACTTCGAGAATCTGCCGGGTGATCTTCCACTCGCGCTCGATCGGTTGGTACGGATCGGTGTTGGTACCCATGGCGATCGCGTCGCAGACGTAGCCGGGTTTCGCGAGCTCGGCGGTGAGCAGCGCCGCGGCGTTCGGCTTGGCGAAGAGCTTGGTCTCGAAGTCGAGTCCCGGCGACAGATCGAGATAGGCGTGAGTCGGCCGTGCGTAGCAGTACACGCAGCCATGCTCGCAGCCCTGATACGGATTGATCGATTGCGTGAACGGGATGTCGGGCGAGTCGTTGCGGGCGATGATGGTGCGTGAGTGCTGGATCATGACGGTGGTCTTCAGCGGCGGCAGCTCCTGGTTCTCACCTTCGGCAGGCGGCGTCCAGCCGTCGTCCACCGCTTCTCGCGTGTCGCGGCGGAAGCGGTTTCCCGGATTGAACGTCGCGCCGCGTCCCTTGAGCGGTGCTTGCGAACCTGCGCCCATACTAACCGCCCAGTTTGGCGTCCATCGTGATGGTCGCGTTGAGCACGCGTGACAGAGGGCAGTTGGCCTTCGCGCCGCCGGCGATCTCGGCGAATTTCGCCGCGTCGATGGAGGGCACTCGCGCCCGCGTGGTCAGATGAATCGCCGTGATCGTCCACGCGTCGCTTACTTTTTCCAGGGTGACGGCAGCCTCGGTGTCGATCGCTTCTGCGGTGAATCCGGCGTTGTTCAATGCAAGAGACAGCGCCATCGTGAAGCAGCCGGCGTGTGCCGCGCCCAGCAGCTCCTCCGGATTGGTGCCCTTGCCGTCGCCAAAGCGGGCGTTAAAGCCGTAAGGCGCGTCGCTCAGCACCCCCGACTGGGTCGAGATGCTGCCCTTGCCTTCCTTGATCGTGCCTTGCCAGCGTGCGGATGCCTTGCGCTGCATGTTTGTCCCCAGGAATTGCGATGCGAGATCGCCGATACCTTCAGTGTAAGCCCTCGCTGGACTCGCGGCAAAGCAGGGCCTACCCAAGGGGAGATCGCCGCGTTCGCGTGCGCGCGATGCGCTACCATAGGCGCGCTTTTCTCCGCCGCGAGCCCTCGATGAGCAAACCCAAATCCGCGCATTTCGACACGTTAACGCTCCACGCGGGGGCGGCGCCGGACCCGGCAACCGGCGCCCGGGCGA
>DAIQRF010000201.1:0-4861 GCA_036786505.1 Casimicrobiaceae bacterium
TTGCTGTACCACCCACGCCGCGCCTACAATTAACATTATCGGCCTATCCGCCGTTCCGTTTCTTCCCTCCAGGAGTATTTGATGTCCGCAGGCGTTCGACCCACCACTCTCAAGGATCTTCGTGCCAGCGGTTGGACTTCCAAAACGGTAAAGGAAGAGGTTCGCGCCAACTTCCTGCGTATGCTGCAAGCCGGCGACGACCTCTTTCCCGGCATCGTCGGCTACGAAAACACCGTCCTCCCTGAAATCAATCTCGCCCTCCTCGCCGGCCACGACGTTCTCTTTCTCGGCGAGAAAGGCCAAGCCAAAAGTCGGCTCATGCGCTCGCTCGTCCGCTTCCTCGACGACGAGATTCCCTATATCGATCATCCGTCGCTGCCGGTCCACGAAGACCCGTACCACCCGATCACGTCGGCCGGCAAACGCCTTATCGCCGAGACGCCGGAAGACGCCATCCGCATCGCCTGGTGGCCGCGCGCCCAGCGCTACGCCGAGCGGCTGGCGCCGGGCACGAAGTTCGCCGACGTGATCGGCGAAATTGACCCGGCCAAGCTGGCGGCCGGCGTGAGCATGAGCGCCGAGGAGGCGTTGAGCTTCGGCCTCATTCCACGTATGCACCGCGGCATATTTGCGATGAACGAGATACCCGAACTCGATGAATTGGTGCAGGTCGGCCTGTTCAACATTCTGGAAGAGCGCGACGTGCAGATTCGCGGCTACCCCATCCAGTTCGACCTGGACGTGCTGATTCTCTTCTCCGCCAACCCGGCGACGTACAACCGCAGCGGCAAGGTGATCCCGCAGCTCAAGGACCGCATCGGATCGCTGATTCAGACGCATTACCCGCTGGACCGCGCGGCCGGCATCGAGATCATGGAGCAGGAGGCCGGCGTCGATCTCGACGGCGATTACCCGGTCGTCGTGCCGCTGTTTATGAAGGAGATCATCGAGCAGATCAGCGTCAGCGCCCGCAAGTCGAAATACATCGACCAGCAATCCGGCGTCAGCACCCGCTTCTCCATCGCCAACTACCGGACGATGGTGGCCAGCGCCCGTCACCGCGGAGTACGGCTGAACGAGAAGCCAGCGGTGCCGCGCATCAGCGACTTGGGCCATCTGTATTCATCGTCGCTGGGCAAGCTGGAGCTGGACATGATGGGCAGCCAGCAGATGACGGAACGGCAGGTGATCGAGGCGGTGATCGCGGAGGCGATCCGCAAGGTGTTCGACGAATACGTGGAGAAGCACGGCCTAGACGAGATCGTGCAGGTGTTCGGCAAGGGCGTGAAGATTGAGGTGGGCGACATGCTGCCGTCGTCGCAATATGCGGAGCGGTTGAAGCGCGTGCCCAAGGCGTGGGAGAAGGCATTCGAGGTGAACCCGAGTACAAGCGAGGCGGTGCGGGCGTCGTGCATCGAGTTCGTGCTGGCGGGGCTGTACGCCAGCGACAGCATCAGCCGGTCGCAGCGGCATGGAAGGATTACGTATGAGATACGCTAACAGGAACGGCGCCGGGACGGTAGAATAAGGCGAAACCCTGGGAGGACGATGACGTGGCGCGAACGACAACCAAGCCCCAAAAGAAAACCAAAGCGGGTGCGAAGCCGCTGAATGGACGACCGCCCGAAGCGCCGGCCGGCGATGTGCTGACCCTGGCGGAAGCGGCGGCGTACTTGCGTCTGCCCGAATCCGAAGTGGCGAACCTGGTCCACACCCAGGGATTGCCCGGCCGCGCCGTTGGTGCGGAATGGCGATTCCTCAAAACGGCGCTGCAAGACTGGCTGCGCACTCCTTCGATCAAAGGAAGCAAGGAGGCCATGCTTTCAATCGCTGGCTCCTGGAAGGACGACCCCTTCCGCGATGACATGCGCAAGGAAATCAACAGAATTCGTGGTCGGCCGATAATCGAGGACGGCGAGTGAACATCCTGGATACGGACATCTTCACCTTGCTGGCCGTCGACCATCCCCGCGTTCTCGCGCGCTCCCGGCAAAGCCAGGGAGAAGTTGCATTGACAACTGTTACTCGGATCGAGGCCCTAGGAGGTCGCTTCGCGTCCGTGATAAAGGCTTCGGACGGTCAACAACTTCTGTTAGCACAGCAATGGCTCGAGCGCACTGAACGAGACTTGGCTCAATTCTCTCTGTTACCATTTGACGCGGCGGCTGCGGCCGAGTTTGACCGTCTACGGCAGACCAGAGGCTTAAAGAAGATCGGCCGCGCCGACCTGCTCATTGCCGCCATCGCGTTAGCTCGGCGCGCTACGCTCGTCACCCGCAATCTACGGGACTTCCGCCAGGTTCCGGGCCTGCGCGTGGAGAACTGGGCCGACTGAGACGGAGAGCATTACCTATGAAATCTGATGAGATGATTATTGATCGCGGAGACGGCCCGAAGATCAAGGGGACGCGAATCACCGTGTACGCTGTTCTGGACTACGTCTTGGCAGGCTGGCATACCGCGCGCATCGCGTCTTTGTTCAATGTTAGTTCGGATCAGGTTCAGGCCGCTATCGAGTACATCAACGAGCGGCCCATCGAGGTGCTGAAGGAATACGTGCGCATCTTGGAACGCTGCGAGCGCGGCAATCCACCGGAGCTTCAGGCGCGAATTGACGCTAATCAAGTGCGCTTCCAGGAGTTTGTGAAGCAAGTGCGCGAAGCCAAGGCGAGCGGCAATGCTGACGTGCAAGCCATGATCCGCCAGTATCGCGAAAAGGGAGGTGCGAATGGTGCGGGTCATGGCTGACAATGACGTTAAGGGGCAGCTCACCGAATTAATCCGCTTATTGGCGTCGGGCTGGGGGAATTTATTTTCGGATCTGCGGGTGGTTGTCGAAACCTTTGACACATTGGGGCTATCCAACAAAGCGAATGACAGTGAGGTGTGGCAAAAGTGTCAAAGCGAAGACGTGATTCTGTTTACAGGAAATCGCAACGGCGATGGGCCAACGTCTCTGGAATTGACCATTCGACAACATAATCAGCCGGACAGCCTTCCGGTAATCACGCTCGGCAACCCGCGGCGATTCACCCTTGATCGAGCATATGCCGAGCGAGCGGCAGATCAGTTTCTAGGATATTTGCTCGATCTTGGCGTCTATCGTGGCGCGGGGCGACTCTACGTTCCGTAACGCTAGCCTGCTTTCAAAGGATTCCTCATGCCTTCCAACCACCCCCTCGGCGGCGTCATCCACACCTACCAGAAATTCGACCCCACCGAGTTCCCCAGCCCGACCGCGCCGCCGCCGGACATGGTTTCGCCGGCGTTCGAGCATCTGCTCCATTACGGCAACACGCGCCGGCTGACCGAAGAAGAGTTGGCCCGCGCCGTCCGCATCCACCCCAGCCAGATTCGCGGCCTGGGGCCTAGTCTCGACTATCTCCGGGCGATGTTGGAGGAGCGCAAGCGCAAAATCCTGCAAACCTATGAGACCGGCCAGGTCCAGACCGAAGCGCGCCGCAATTTCCACGACCAGGCCGAGCGCACCAAGCCGCCTGGTAAGCTCACCCGGCAATTCCAGGAGGCGGTACGCGAAGAACAGTTGCACGATCTCGAACAACTCTGGTATCGCTCCGGCGACGAACACGGCCCATTTGCGATGCAACTGCTGCAACTGACCGAACGCCTCGGCGAGAAGTATCAAGTCGATGAGTTGGCGTCGAAGTATGAATTTACCGGCCGCACGCCGATGAACGTGCCGAAAGCGCTGGAAGTCAAGCGGGAGCTGGAGGCCATTGATAAGCTGCTCAAGCAGATCGAAGAGGCCGCGAAGACTGCCCAGATCGGCGTCATCGACATGGAAGAATTGGCCCAATTCGCGGAGCCGGGCGACATTGAACAACTCGCCCAATTGCAGGAGCAAATCCAGGAATATCTAAAGCAGATGCGTGAACAGCAGGGCATTGAGGAAGGCAAGCGCGGCTTTGAGATGACGCCGCGCGCCTATCGGCTCTTTCAATCGAAGCTACTGACGCGCATCTTCGAGCAATTGCAGGCGTCGCGCTCGGGCCGACACCAGGGGCCGGTGATCGGCGAAGGCGCCACCGAGATGCAGCAGACGCGCTCCTACGAGTTCGGCGATTCCGTGACACACATGGACATCCCGTCGTCGTTCATTAACGCGCTGTTGCGGTCGGGGCCGGGCCTGCCCGTGCGACTCAAGACGGAAGACATCGTTATCCACAAGACGCGCAACAATCCCAAGTGCGCCTCGGCCGTGCTGCTCGACATGAGCGGCTCGATGCGCTACGACGGCCTGTACGTCAACGTCAAGCGCATGGGCCTGGCGCTCGACGGCCTGATTCGCACCGAGTATCCGGGTGACTTCCTTCAGTTCATCGAGCTGTACTCATTCGCCAAACCGCGGCACTTCTCGGAAATCGCTTCGCTGATGCCCAAGCCGGTGACGCTCTATGACTCGATAGTGCGGCTGCGTGCGGACATGAGCGATCCGAATATCAGTGAAATGCAGATTCCGCCGCACTTCACCAACATTCAGCACGGTTTGCAGTTAGCGCGTAAATTCTTATCGGCGCAGGACACGCCGAACCGCCAAATCATGCTTATCACGGACGGTTTGCCCACGGCCCACTTCGAGGGCCAACATCTGTTCCTGCTGTATCCGCCCGACCCGCGCACGGAGAACGCGACTTTGCGCGAGGCCCAGCTTTGCGCGCGGGAAGGCATAACGATCAACATTTTCCTGCTTGCAAGCTGGAACCAGACAGAGGAAGATGTGCGCTTCGCGTACAAGATGGCCGAGTCCACCAAGGGCCGCGTGTTCTTCACGGCCGGCCGTGAGTTGGACCGCTACGTTGTCTGGGACTATATCGCGCGGCGGAAACAGATCATCGCTTGA
>DAIQRF010000202.1:0-4858 GCA_036786505.1 Casimicrobiaceae bacterium
ACTTCGTCGAGCAGGCAGAACGGCGCCGGGTTCAACTGGAACAGCGCAAAAACCAGTGCGATCGCCGTCAGCGACTTCTCGCCGCCGGAGAGCAGATGAATCGAGGTATTGCGTTTGCCGGGCGGCTGAGCGATCACCTGCACGCCGCAATCGAGGATTTCTTCGCCGCTGAGCACCAGCCTCGCCTGTCCGCCGCCGAAAAGCGTCGGAAACAATTTGCCGAAATTGACGTTGACGGTGTCGAACGTCTGCTGCAGAAGCTCACGCGATTCGCGGTCGATCTGACGGATCGCGCTCTCCAGCGTCGTCATGGCCTCGGTCAGGTCCTGCGCTTGAGCATCCAGATACTGCTTGCGTTCGGAGGTCTGCGTCAGCTCGTCCAGCGCCGCGAGGTTGACCGGACCCAGCCCGGCAATGGCCTGCGTGAGACGCTCGATTTCGCCCGGCAGCGCGCTCGCCCTTCCCCATGCCTTGAGCTGCTCGGGGAGGCCGGCGAGATCGGCGTGCGCCCCATCGAGTTGTTGCGTGTACAACTCTTCCGAAAGTGCCGCGGCCTGTTCCTTGAGCCGCATTTCGTCGATTCGTGCCCGCGCAGGATCGAGCCGATGGTCGATTCCGAGCCGCGCTTCATCGGCCAGCCGCATCTGCGCGCCTAGCGCCTCTTGCCGGTCGCGCGCGGCCGCCAGCGCCTGCTCCGCGCCTCCCCGCGATGCAAGCTGAGCCTGAAGCGACGCTTCCACCGGGCTCCAGTCGATCTGTCGCCGCTCGTCGGCGACCTGCGCGACCAGCGCCTGCTGCTGCGCGATTTGCGCCTCGATGCCTTCACGGCGGCGAACCAGCTCGGCAATGTGCTCGCGGCACGATCGCTCGGCGAAGCCCGCCTCCTGCGCCGCGCGTTCGGCGAGCCGGGCGCGCTCGCGTCCCTTGGCCAGTGCGCCCTCCGCTTCATTGCGCGCGTAGCGCAAGCTTTCCTGTCGCTGCGTGGCTTCCGCCAACTGCCGCCTGCTGGTGTCGACCTCGACGTCGATCGCCGCCAGCGATTCGCGTTCACTGGCGTCGTCGCGGACCAGCGCCGTGAGCTCATCGGCGATCTGGGTGCGGCGGCGTTGCGCGGTCTCCGCTGCCTGCCGCAACTGCATCAGCTCCAGCTCGAGGTCGTGGCAGCGGCGCTGCTGCGACGACAAGGCCATGCTTTCGCCGTGATACTCCTGCTGGCGCGTCTTGAGATCGTTTTCCGCGGCGGTGCGGGCGCTCGCCGCGAGCGCGGTGTCGGCGCGCGCGATGGTCATGGCCTGCTCCAGCTCGGCAAGTTCGCGCTGTCGCGCGAGCACGCCGTGAAGCTCGCTGTCCGGCGCAAAGAAACTTACCGCGTCGGCGCTGACAACGTGTCCGGCCAAGGTGACGAAGCTCTCGCCGGGTGCCAGCGCCGCTCGGTCGCGCAGGGCGCTTTCGAGATCGTCGCGGCAGCGGACACCGTCGAGCCAGTCGATCAACACCCGCGACAGCTCGCTCCGTGAGGACTTGACCTTGGCCAGCAAGGCGTCGAACGGCGGCTTGGATGGCACGTCCTTCGCCGCCGGCGTATAGGCCGCGACGCGTCCGGGAAGTGCCGCACTCGGATCGATCCACGCCAGCGCGGCATCGAGCGACGGCACCTCGAGCGCGTTCAAGCGCTCGCGCAGCACGGCCTCCAGCGCATCTTCCCATCCGCGCTCGATATCGAGCTGTTGCCACAGCCGCGGAACGTTTTGCAGCCCCTTGCCGGCCAGCCATGCGGCGGAGTCCTTGCCGCTGTCGATCTTGGCCTGCAATTCGGCGAGCGCCTCGGAACGCGCTTCGCGATCGGTCAGCGCGCGGCTGACCTGCTGCCAGGTGTCGCCGGCGGCGCGATGCCGCTCCTGAAGCGACTGGACGGCGGCGTTCAGCTCGGCAAGCGCCGTCTCGCGTCCCGCCAGATCGGCATTTTCCTGCTCGAGCTGTTCGGCGACGGCGGCGATCGGGTCGCTTACCGGCTGCGCCAAGTCGCGCGCTTCGGCATCCAGCCGTTGGCGGCGTGCGCCAAGCGCCGTCAGCACCTTGGCGGCATTCTCGCGGCGCGTTTCGCCGACGCGAATCGCCTGCTCGATTTCGTTGATGCGCTGCTGAACCTCGGCCATCAGCCGCGACGCTCTAGCGACAGACTGCTCGAGCGCCGGCAGCGCGGCCGCTGCGGCGCGCTCCTCTTCGCCGGTTGCGTCGCGCGTGGTAATTGCGGCTTCGAGATCGCGCGCCGCGGATCGCGAATCCTGCGCGATCGTGTCCAGCTGGCTTGTAAACGCGGCCACCTGCGCGGTGATCTGCTCGACCTGCTGCGCCAGCCTGCCTTCGTTCTCGCGCGCGAACTGCAGTTGCTGCTCGAGGCGCGTCACCTCCGCGTTCGCGGCGTAGAACGCGCCCTGCTTTTGGTGCATCTCGTCGCCGGCACGATAATGGTCGGCGCGCAGCGCTTCCAGCCGCGCCTCCGCAGCGCGAAGTTCGGCCTGAAGCGCTTCGAAGCCGCCGGTGAGCGTGGCGATTTCAGTGGCGTGCTTTTCGCGCAGCCGCACCGCGTCCTGCTGCTTGGCGAACCACATCATATGCTGCGATTGCTTGAGCCGCGCCTCCAGGTCGCGATATTCGGTGGCGACCGTGGCCTGGGCATTCAGCTTGACGAGCTGCGCGGCGAGCTCGGTGCGGATGTCTTCCACACGCGCCAGATTTTTACGCGCGTCGCCGAGCCGGCCCTCCGTTTCCTTGCGCCGCTCCTTGTATTTGGAAACGCCCGCGGCTTCCTCCAGAAAGATTCTCAACTCTTCCGGCTTGGCCTCGATCACCCGCGAGATCATGCCCTGCTCGATGATGGCGTAGGCGCGCGGGCCCAAGCCCGTGCCGAGAAAGAGATCGTGGATGTCGCGCCGGCGTACCGGAATGTTATTGATGTAGTACGTCGAATCGCCATCGCGGGTGAGGATGCGCTTGATCGAAAGCTCGGCGTACTGGCCCCATTGGCCGCCAATCCTGCCCTCGCTGTTGTCGAAGAACAGCTCGACCGAAGCGCGACCCACCGGCGCCCTGTCCCCCGCGCCGTTGAAGATCACGTCCTGCATCGACTCGCCTCGCAACGCCGAGGCCCTCGATTCGCCGAGGACCCAGCGCACCGCATCGATGACATTGGACTTGCCGCAACCGTTGGGACCGACGATGCCGACGAGTTGACCGGGGGTGGCGATAATCGTCGGATCGACGAATGACTTGAAACCGGCCAACTTGATCTGAGTAAGGCGCAATTCGAATTCTTCTGGACAAACGCAGCGCACCTCGAACAGGCAATCGCTGGAGACAACCCGGATTTCTCAAGGCAACCGCCGAAGGCCAGGCGCTGCCGTTCAAAAGAAATGGATTATAGCCGATTCACGGGGCGCGCCGGGCCGTTCAGGGCACCGCCAGCGCGACCGGCGCGAGGCGTCCTTCCTCGACCGCGTGGCATGCGACCTGGCCCGCAGCCGGCTCGGCATGCGGAACCGTCTTCAGCATCGGTGTTTCACGCCGGCAGCGTTCGTTGGCATAGGGGCAGCGAGGGTGGAAGGCGCACCCCGTGGGCGGATCGAGTGGATTCGGCACTTCGCCGCCGACCGCGGTGCGCGGTGTGCCGGTCATTGCCAGATCCGGCACCGCGGCCAGCAGCATGCGCGTGTACGGATGCTGCGGCGAGGCGAACAATCGCCGCGTCGGCGCGAACTCGACGATGCGCCCGAGATACATCACGCCGACGCGATCGGCAATGTGGTGAACCACCGCGAGGTTGTGCGAGATGAACAGATAGGTGAGTCCGAGCTGGTGCTGCAGGCGGCGCATCAGGTTCAGCACCTGGGCCTGGACCGACACGTCGAGCGCCGACGTCGGCTCGTCGCAGATCAGGAACGCCGGATCGGTCGCCAGCGCGCGGGCGATCGAAATGCGCTGTCGCTGACCGCCCGAAAACTGGTGCGGATATTTTGTCCCATCGGCGCCGGCGAGGCCCACCTGCTCCAGGAGCGCGACGACCTTTGCCGCCAGTGCCGCTGGCGTCTGGGCGAGACCGTGGGCGCGGATCGGCTCGGCGACGATGTCCTTGACCCTCCAGCGCGGATTGAGGCTCGCGTAGGGATCCTGAAAGATCATCTGCATGGTCCGTCGCAGCGCGAGCTCGGGATCGGCGAAGTCGACCCGCCGGCCGGCGTAGCGGATTTCGCCTCGCGTCGGGCGGTAGAGGCCGACAATGAGCCGCGCCACGGTGGACTTGCCGCAGCCGGATTCGCCGACCAGACCCAGCGTCTCGCCTTTTTCGATGGCGAAGCTCACGCCGTCGACGGCGCGCAGAATCTGCCGCGGCTTGCGCTCGATCACGCGGTTGAGCCACGGCGGCGAGACATCGAAAAAGCGGGCGACGTCGATCAATTCGACCAGGGGAGCACTCATCGCACACTCATCTGAAACTCATTGGACACTCATTGGACACTGAGCACGTCGCGCGCGTGCAGCCAGCACGCGGCCAGCGTCCTGTCGGCTGGCAGCAGCTCGGGGCGTTCGCGGCGGCAGCGGTCGAATACCTGGGGGCAGCGCGGATGGAATGCGCAGCCGTTGGGGATCGCCGTCAGGCGCGGCATCGTTCCGTCGATCTGCGCAAGCTGCTCGCGCTCGGCGACGATCGAAGGAATCGATCCCATCAAGCCGGCGGTATAAGGATGCTGTGGCCGATGAATCACGTCCGCGACCGGGCCGATTTCCGCCACCCGCCCCGCGTACATGACGGCGACCCGGTCCGCGGTCTCGGCGATCACGCCCATGTCGTGCGTGATCA
>DAIQRF010000203.1:0-4848 GCA_036786505.1 Casimicrobiaceae bacterium
TGTCCGAGCGACGCGATCGTCGGTGCAGCGAAGCTGATGCACACCGTCATTGCCGACCGCTGTACCGGATGCGAGCTGTGCCTGCCTCCCTGCCCCGTCGATTGCATCGCGATGCTGTCTGCGGCGCGCGTATGGAGCACATCCGACGCCGAACGTGCGCGTCAGCACTTTTCGGCGCGCAATGCGCGCCTCGCGACCGGTTCAGAGAAGCGCGAGCAGGAACGTGCGCCACCCGACGCGGCCCGGCAGCGCCGGCGTGCTGCGGTCGATGCCGCATTGGCGCGCGCCCGGTCACGGCGTGCGGCTCGTTCGGTCCCAAGTGCGTGAATGCTTGGCGCGGCCATCGCTTTGCGTTTCATGCCTCACCTTCGTGATCGTTGCATCAGCGATGGCCGTGCCTGTTGACGACGCTGCCCTCGACGTCACACAGCTCGATCGCTGGTGGAATTTCGACCACCCGGCCGAATCGGAGGCGCTGTTTCGGATCGAGCTGGGCGGCTTGCCGCCGGGATCAGCAGCCGCAATCGAGCTGCGGACGCAGATTGCACGGGCGCAAGGGCTCCAGCGCTCGTTTGACGCCGCGCACGATACGCTCGATCAGGTCGAAAAGGCGCTCCCGGGGCAGCCGCCGCGCGTCGCGATGCGCTATCTGCTCGAACGCGGCCGCGTCTTCAACTCATCGGGCCAAGCCATCAAAGCAGTGCCCCTATTCCGGGAGGCGCTTGAACGCAGCCGCGAAGCGAGCGAAGACTTCCTCGCGATCGACGCGGCGCACATGCTGGGAATCGCTGCCCCACCCGCGGATCGGCTGAAGTGGAATCTCGAAGCGCTGGCGATGACCGAGCGCACCTCGGACGCCCGCTCCAAGCGCTGGCTCGCATCGCTATACAACAACATCGGCTGGACCTATCACGAGCGCGGCGACTACGCGACGGCTCTGCAATACTTCCAAAAGGCGCTGCCGGCGTGGCAGGCGCGCGGGGGGATCAATGAGGTGCGCATCGCGAAATGGACCATCGCCCGCGCATTGCGTTCGCTTGGACGCCTCGACGAAGCATGGGCGATCCAGCGCGCGCTGCTCGCCGAGCGCGAGGAGGCCGCCGCGCCAAGCGGCTACGTGTATGAGGAGCTGGCCGAAATCGAGCTCGCGCGCGACAACGAAACGGCTGCCAAGCCCTGGTTCGCGAAGGCATACAGAGCGCTATCCGCCGATCCGTGGCTTCGGGCCAACGAAAGCGCCCGGCTCGAACGACTGCGCCAGCGCGGAGGCGTCCAGTGAACGCAGCCAAGCGCCTGGAAATCTACACCCGACTGCGACAGCAGAATCCGAACCCGCGCAGCGAGCTCGAATATCGCACCCCGTTCGAGTTACTGGTCGCCGTGGTGCTCTCGGCACAGGCGACCGACAAGAGCGTGAACCTTGCGACCGCCAAACTTTTTCCGGTGGCGAACACACCGCAGGCGATGGTCAAGCTCGGCGAGGCGCGGCTCATTCCTTATATTCAGACCATCGGACTGTTTCGCACCAAGGCCAAGAACGTCGTCGCGCTGTCGCGGCAATTGATTGCCGAGCACGCCGGTCATGTACCTTCCGATCACGACGCTCTCACCAGGCTGCCTGGCGTCGGCCGCAAGACCGCAAACGTCGTCCTGAACGTCGCCTTCGGTCACCCCACCATCGCCGTCGACACCCATATTTTCCGCGTCGCCAATCGCACCGGTCTGGCGCCGGGCAGGAATCCGGAAGAGGTTGAGCGCAAGCTGGCCAAGTTCACGCCGGACGAATTCCGGCACGATGCGCATCACTGGCTGATTCTGCACGGGCGCTACATCTGTCAGGCTCGGCAGCCACACTGCTGGGAATGCGTCATCGTCGACCTGTGCGAATTCCGTCACAAGACGATCGCTCCGCCGTCAGCGCCGCAACGTCGTTGAGCTCGGCGATCATGGGTGCGGACCGGAAATAAAAAAGCGCCCGCAAGCGCCATTTTTCCCCGCTCAGTCGGCCATCAATGCTTAGTGACGACGACCGCGGGTTGGGACGCGTAATACGCGGCGAGGTTTTCGATGTCCTGGTTCGACAGCTTGTCGACGAATCCCGCCATGACCGGATTCTTGCGCAATCCGGACTGGTAATCACGCAGCGCCTTGGCCAGGTAATCCGGATACTGCCCGCCAAGCTTTGGATTGTCGGCAAGCTGACTGTTGCCGTCCATGCCGTGGCAAGCCCGGCAAACCTGCTCGACCCGGGCCAGCGCGGCTTTGGGATCGGCGGCACCGCAGATCGTCGCCGAACACCATGTGCACACCGCGAGCAGCAACTGAAGAACGGATCTCATCATCGGTCTCTTATTTGCTGGCGGTCTTGGCGGCGGTGCCGGCGTAATAAGCCGCGAGGTCGGCGATATCCTTGTCCGACAGCGAAGTCGCGATGGCGCGCATCGACGGATGGCTGCGAGCCCCGCTGCGGTACTCCTGCAATGCCTTGACCAGGTACGCCTCGTGCTGGCCGCCGAGCTTGGGCACCTTGTAAACTTCGGGAAACGCCGTGCGCCAGCCCGGTATACCGTGGCAGCCGCCGCACACCTGTGTCTTCTGCGAGCCGGCAACTGCGTCACCCGCGGGTGGACTTGCTTGCGCACAGGCCAGCGCAGGAAACAAAAACGCAGCGGCAGTCAGGCAGAAAGACATCGCAGGAGTCATGTTCCGAAACTTTCATGGCGTTTCCGCGGCGGCGTATGCGGCTGCGGAAGCAAACTTTGGCATTCTACGGGCTCGCCGCGAGCGCGGTCAAACGCGTATACGTTTATCGCTTGAGGAGGTCGCGTTTAGCCTTCACTGACTTCCATTCGTCGGCGTCGGGCGGCGCCGGCTTGCGTTCGATAATCGGCTTCCAGAGTTTTGCCAGCTCGGCGTTCAGGCTCGTGAATGCCTTCTGATCGTCCGGAACGTCGTCCTCCGCGTAAATGGCTTCGACCGGGCACTCGGCGACACAGAGCGTGCAATCGATGCATTCATCCGGATCGATGACCAGAAAATTGGGGCCTTCCCGAAAGCAGTCGACCGGGCAGACGTCAACGCAGTCGGTATACTTGCAACGGATGCAACTCTCGGTGACGACGTAGGTCATTGCCGCGAATCCCTTGCTGGTGCGGAGTGTCGATTTTAGCAAATCGCGATCGAGGTCATCAGACAGATCGACCTAGTCGCGCCTCCCCGTACGCCGCCAGCGCCGCTTGCACCGCGAGAATCTTTCCGCTAACGTATATCGGGCAGCCAGTCCCGGTCGTTTTCGGCCCCGCCGGCCAGCGCGCCCCTTCAGCGAGGACCCATGAGCGAACATATCAAGCACGTCACCGACGCCACCTTCGACAGCGATGTGCTGAAGGCGGGCACGCCGGTGCTCGTCGATTACTGGGCGGAATGGTGCGGGCCCTGCAAGATGATCGCTCCCATCCTGGAAGACGTGGCCAGGGATTACGCGGGCCGGCTTACCGTGGCCAAGATCGATATCGATTCCAACCCTGCCGCCCCTGCCAAGTACGGCATTCGTGGCATCCCGACGCTGATCCTGTTCAAGGGTGGTCAGGTCGCGGCACAAAAGGTCGGGGCCCTGTCCAAATCGCAGTTGATGGCGTTTATTGACAGCCACCTGTGAACCCGTTAGGCTCCTAACTCATTGAATTGCGTCCCGCGGCGCGCTACCTTCGCGCGAGACGTCTCATCAGCGCCGCTTGAGTGTTTCCCGGCGCCAACCTCCCAGAGTGATTCAAGCGGCCAAAAGCGCCGCGCCCGCTCTTCCCGTCACCCGTCACCCGTCCCCCGCGACCCGTCCTTATGCATCTGTCCGACCTCAAGTCCAAGCCCGTCACGGAACTCGTCGAAATCGCCAACACCAACGAGATCGACGGTGCCAACCGCTTGCGCAAGCACGACCTGATTTTCGCGCTGCTCAAGAACCAGGCGAAAAAAGGCGAAAGCATCTTCGGCGATGGAACGCTCGAGGTGCTACCCGACGGATTCGGGTTTCTCCGCTCTCCCGACACCAGCTATCTCGCGGGCACCGACGACATCTACATCTCCCCGTCGCAGATCCGCCGCTTCAATCTTCACACCGGCGACACTATCGAAGGCGAGATCCGGACGCCCAAGGACGGCGAGCGATATTTCGCACTGGTCAAGGTCGACAAGGTCAACGGCGAGCCTCCGGAAAACGCCAAAAGCAAGATTCTGTTCGAAAACCTGACGCCGCTGTTCCCGGACGAGCCTTTGATCCTGGAGCGCGACATCAAAGCCGAGGAAAACATCACCGGCCGCATCATTGACATCGTCGCGCCCATCGGCAAAGGTCAGCGCGGGCTGCTGGTTTCCTCGCCCAAATCCGGCAAGACGGTGATGCTGCAACACGTGGCCCATTCGATCGCCGCGAATTACCCGGACGTCGTGCTGATCGTGCTCCTGATCGATGAACGCCCCGAGGAAGTGACCGAAATGCAGCGCTCGGTCCGCGGCGAAGTCGTGTCGTCGACCTTCGACGAGCCGGCCACTCGCCATGTACAAGTCGCCGAGATGGTGATCGAAAAAGCCAAGCGATTGGTCGAGCACAAGAAAGACGTCGTCATCCTGCTCGATTCGATTACCCGTCTGGCGCGCGCATACAACACCGTCGTCCCGGCATCGGGCAAAGTGCTGACTGGCGGCGTCGACGCCAACGCATTGCAACGGCCGAAGCGCTTCTTCGGCGCAGCCCGCAATATTGAAGAAGGCGGCTCGCTGACCATCATCGCGACCGCGCTGATCGATACCGGCTCGCGCATGGACGAGGTGATTTTCGAAGAGTTCAAGGGC
>DAIQRF010000204.1:0-4840 GCA_036786505.1 Casimicrobiaceae bacterium
TCGTACTAGCGAGCGTACCGAGATAAGCAGCAACGTCATCGGCGGCCTGGGTCTCGCTGGGGAAAGCGGTTTGGAGAAACTGCATGGGGCTGTAGGTTGCCCATGCCGACAGAAGGAGATTCGGATTGTTCGCGCCGTTTAGGACGCCGCTGAGGTTGTTGCTCGCCGATCCGTGGCACCCACTGCACCAGGTTTGATAGAGCGATTGCCCATTGGCAGAGTTGCCGGCGCTGCTCGCGGGTGGCGTGCCCGCGGCAGCCAGCAGCAATGCGCAAGCTAGACGCGCGATAAACATGACATCAACTCATGAAGCCCAGATCGCTCGTTGGAAACTGGGCGAGGTTGGCGAACACCGTGCCCAGATCTGCAGGTGCTACGCCAAACCAACGCGCGAGTGTGGCGCCGTATTGATCAACTGAGGTCGTCGGCAACCAGCGTCCGGCGGATTCCGCGTCGCTCGGCCCGCTGAGGATGAGTTGCGGATATTGTCCGTACATCATTCCCCCTTTGACCGCGTCACCTATGATCAAATGATGGCTGCCCCAAGCGTGGTCGGTGCCGCCCCCTGATGCCGGGTGAAAGGTGCGACCAAAATCCGACAGGGTGAATGTCGTGACCGTGCTCGAGACGCCTAATGCCACTGTCGCGTCGTAAAAAGCCTTGACCGCCGGCGATAGCTCCGCAAACAAGGCCTGCTGCCGGTTCAACTGGTCGCTGTGCGTGTCGAAACTGCCTAGCTGAACAAAGAATATCTGGCGCTTGGCTCCGGTTGCTGCCCGGGCCTCGATCATTTTTGCGACTTGGTACAGTTGGTTGGCGGTGTTGGTCTTCAGGTTCGCGAATAACGGCGCAACCGTGGAGTTGGCATTTGCCAGGATCGGATTCACCGTCGTCGACAACTGTAGCGCCTGCGTGCCGATCGCGTTGGCGCTCGCTACGAAGGCATTGCTGGAACCTTGTGCGAGCAACTGCTGTACCGCGGTAAGCCGCGCGTTTGCGGCAGCGCTTCCTGTGTACCCAGACAGAGCAAACGAACCCGAGACCGGAATCGTCAGCGGAACAGTCGTCGCCCCGGTAGTGAACAGCACCGTCCCGTCGAGGGAGGTGATGACGGGAAACCCAGACGGCGCATTTAACGCCGCCATCTTGTCGGCGACGCGGCCGCCCCACCCAGTACCGGCGGCAGTGTTCGAGATCGAGCTCTGCCACTGCGCCTGCTGATCGGAGTGCGAGTAAAGCGAAAGCGGTCGCACGCCGGCGTTGTACTGCGCCTTCGTCGTCGGTTGCAGCAGCGTTCCGACGTTCGCAAGGATGGCCATCTTCTTCTGAGTGAACAGCGTTTGCAGCTCCGGCAATGCAGGATGCAGGCCGAACGGGATGCCGAGATTGATCGGCTGGATCGGCAGCAACGACGCCTGCGCGAGACTGATGCCGGACGAAACGGGGCGCACCGCTGCGTATTGGGCGTACCCCGTGCTGTCGATCGGAATCAGCGTGTTGTTGCCGTCATTGCCTCCGAACATGAACACGCACACGAGCGCCTTGTAATCGTTCGCTGCCTGGCCGCGAGCCTCCGCGACCAGATTGAGTAGATCGAAACGCGACGCGAGTCCGAACGCGGACAACGCACCGACATTGCGAATGAAGGCACGACGTCCTGAATTGTCGATTTTCATGTCAGCGCTCCACTTGATATTGCGGCGATGTCGTCACCAGATAGAACGCAGTCTTGGCTCGCGTCAGCGGGTCTGTCGCGGCGATCGCATTGATCGCAGGCACAATCGACGACCGCATCGCGGCGGGCATCGTACCGTGCATCAAGAGTGCATCGAGCTTGTCGAGCAAGGCATTGGGATCTCCGGCAAGCGCCGAAAGAGCCGTCCAGTCGGGTGCCGTCCCTATCGCGCCGGGCAATGTGGATAGCGGTGCGATGGTTCCGAACGAAAGTGTATTGGCGAAGTTGTAGCGATTGATCGCAGTGCTCGAGTTCTGAATTGCGAATTCCGGCGCGACATTTGCCTTGTCGGGCAAGACGTAGTCCGGTGGATAATAGTTGAACACCGATGCTGGGTAAAACAGGCGCTGGCCGAGCTGGCTGCTCTGCTGCCCGAAGAACACGCCATCGCTTTGCGCGTTCAAAGCGCGGGCCGCGGCGGTCATGAAAAGCACGGGCTCGCGCAGCTTCCCGTAACCCGGGTCCAGCTTCGTAGCGCCGCGCGCTTCCGGATCGGTCAGAACGGCAGTGATCATTGCTTTCATGTCGCCGCGTACGCCTTGACCGTTGTTGTTGAATGCAGCAGCAACGCGGCTCACGTATTGAGGAGTCGGATCGCCGGTCACGAGCTTCTGAATGAGCTGCTTGCCGATGAAGGGCCCGACGTTCGGATGCATGAAAATATTGTGAATCGCATACGTGAGCTCGGCTTGAGCCGACAGTCCAGCAGGTGCGACTGCGCCATTCAATAGCGTCCTGGCGGTGTTGTCGTGGTTCGAATCGACAGGCACCATGTCACCCAGGAAGTTCTTCGGATTGTGCGTTCGCGCAGGCACGCCTGGCAGCACGGGATAAGTCCAGCCGGTGAACACGTGAGCGAACCCTTCGACGGTGTCCTGGCCGTAGGACGGAACAGGAGCGCCGTTTGCGTCGAGCATCTGCGTGCCATCCTGGTTGAGATTCCACACGCCGATCGAGAATAGCTGCATCACCTCGCGTGCATAGTTCTCATTCGGGTTGACCCCATTCGCGGGTTTGTCGTTGTTGACCATATTCAAGTAGTCGCCCATCACCGACGAAAGCGTTACCTTGGTCAGAATGTCTTCGTAGTTGCCGAACGCGTTGTCACGGAAGATTTGTTGGTACGTCGCCATGCCGTACGCGAGATTCACGTCCAGGCCGGACGTCACCAGGATCTGCGATAACGCGAACGCGACACGCTGTCGCAACTGGTCATTCGCGGTGAGGGCGTTGGCGAAGAAGGCGTTCTGAAGCAGGAACAGCGAGTAATAATCGCGTACGCACTGTGGGTCGGGGTCCGTGGGGCAGAACGTCACCTGCTGGCCCGCGGGAACATACTTGAAAGCCGGGTACTGGCTCGCCGAAGCGGCAAATTGTTCATTGAGGAAGGCTTGCGTACCGATACCTTGCACGTGGGCCAGCAGCGTGTCGCTCGGCCCGAACGTCGATTGCTCGAGAAGGCGAATCGCATCCGCCTGCACTTGCGCCGACGACAGTGGCGAGCACATGACCAGGCCTTCGAGAATGGATGAGCCGGCCATGTGCTCGAACATCGTCATGTCCGGAAGAAAGCGGTGGTTCGACTGCGATACATCGGCTCCTGGATAGAAGCTGCGATAAACCTGCGTCGTGCCGGCCTTGCAGGCTCCGCTCTGCGGAACATCGATGTAGAACGCAATCGCCTCGAATGTCCAACCCGGGTTTTGCTTGACCACCGCGCACTCGTTGGCGTCAGCGGTATAGAAGTGTGAATTCGGCCCTTTGCCGGGGGTTCCGAAAAAGCGGCACACGGGCACGGCAGTCGCACTGTCACCGGCATTGGCCCATGCACTCCAGGTCACGCCCGTTCGGGTCCAACCCTTGACCACGACACCTTGATCGAGCATTGCCGCTTCGTCGGGGTACGCGGTGATGAAGAAATGATTCAGCGACGGGTTGTAGTACTCGATGACGTTAGCCGTCGGTTCGATCGCGGCGACGCCTTGCGCGCAGACGGCGCTTAGCGCGACGCTCGCAAACGCAAGCACGCCCGTCTTCCGTGCGTATGGCGGGAATGGCATGGCTTTCCTCCTTGTGTTGCTCGCTCTTGCGAGCCGCCGTGCGGACGCAAGTCGCCCCTGCTCAGAATAACGGAGGAATGCAGTGGCCGTTGACCAGGATGTGTAACGTTTTGTGTGATTCGTCTCATTGAGGCGAAATCGGCCAATGTGATGCCGTTGGCATGAACTGCAGTCGACAGCTTGTACGTCGGGAAGGACGGCCAGCGGTTTGCGACGCGGGCGTCAGAATTTCAGCAAGTTCCCGTTTTATATTGCGAGATTACCTGCGATAGACACGCTAAGTGTCTATTTCGTATACTTTTTTCATCATACATACAACCGAGGGGCTAAGTCTTTGTAAGCAAAACGAAAGTGTGTTGACGTCCCAGCCCTGAATCCTTATAGTGTCACACGGTGGTAAAAAGTGGGTCAAAGTGGGTGCTTACCAAGAAGGGAGGCGCCCGATGGAGGGGACGGTGTTTCGAGGCGTCACGCATCTAGCGCTCGACAACAAGGGGCGCTTGGCCATTCCTGCCAAACATCGCGAAGCGCTGTTGGCGCGTGCTGATGGTCACATGGTGTTGACCGCGGATCCAAGCCGCTGCTTGCTGCTCTATCCGTTTCCCGAGTGGGAGCCGATTCAGAAGCGCTTGATGGCGCTGTCGAGCTTCAACGACAAGATTCGCGGGCTGCAACGCCTGCTCGTCGGCCACGCCGACGATGTAGAGCTCGACGGCGCGGGCCGTATCCTGGTGCCACCGGCGCTGCGCCAATTCGCGACGCTCGACAAACACGTGGTTCTGGTCGGGCAAGGCAACAAGTTCGAGCTGTGGGACGAGGAGCAATGGCAGGGCCGGACGGCGCAGGCCGTCGCGTTTCCGGCCGGCGGCCTGCCACCCGAGCTCGACGGCTTTTCGCTCTGATGCCGCATGGCGATCACGTCCCGGTCCTGCTCCAAGAAGCCGTGGCCGCGCTGTCGGTCAAGCCCGACGGGATCTACGTCGACGGCACCTTCGGCCGCGGGGGACACAGCCGTCGCATTCTCGATGCATTGGCGCCTCAAGGC
>DAIQRF010000205.1:0-4806 GCA_036786505.1 Casimicrobiaceae bacterium
GCTGGAGACCATGCTGCGCCTGGCGCATCCTTTCATCCCGTTCATCACCGAAGAGTTGTGGCAGAAAGTAGCGCCGCTTGCCGGGATAAGCGGCGAGTCGATTTCGATCCAGCCCTATCCTGTTTCCGCTGCTTCCGGCGCCTCATTGGTCGACCCAGGGCTCGATTCCGAAGCCGAGCGCGAAGTAGCACGAATCAAGGAGCGAACGGTGGCGTTGCGGACGCTGCGCAGCAAAATGGGCGTGTCGCCGGCGCAGCGCATTGCGGCGTTTGCCTCGGGGGACAGGGCGTCGCTAAGCGCCACGTCCGCTTACGTGGTGGCGCTTGCCAAGCTGTCTGGATTGGAAATCGTCGACGAGTTGCCGCGGCATGACGCGCCGGTCGAAGTTGTCGGCAGCGACCGGCTCATGCTCCACATCGAGGTCGACCTTGTTGCCGAGCGAGGCCGCCTCGGCAAGGAACTCGCGCGACTGGAAAACGATATCGCCAAGGCCAGGGAAAAGCTCGCCAACGCGTCGTTTGTCGGCCGAGCGCCGGCCGCGGTGGTGGCGGAAGAGCGGGCGCGGCTGCAAGCCAACGAGGCGACGCTGGACAAAGTGAGAGCGCAGCTCGATCGCCTGTCGGACTCCGCCTGAGCCGCACGCCGTCCGGCGATGCGAAACGTCAGACCTTTTCCGGCTCGCGCATGGAGCGCTTCATCAACAGCGCGGGGATCGGATGCTTGCGATGCAGCGACGGCCGTCCCGCGGTGCCGGTCAAGACCAGTGCCGACGGAGCGCGGGTGCGATCCACGGCACGCGCAACGGGCGCTTGATCGGGATTGCGGTCGTCGGCCTCGGTGGCGCGCTCGCGGCGCGGTGGGTGCGGCTGGGCGTACATCTGGGCGTGCGGCGGGCGCTTGGGGCCACGGGTTTCCCGCACCTCGCGCGTCTGGCGCGGCGCCGACGGCCGCTGGGTGGAAGGAGCATCGCGCTGCGGAGTGAACCCGTCGAGGGTCGCCACCGGGATCGTTCGCTTCAGCATGCGCTCGATCTCCGCCAGCAGCTTCTCCTCGTCGGGCGCGCACAGTGAAATGGCCTGGCCGGTCGCGCCGGCGCGGCCGGTGCGGCCGATGCGATGGATGTAGTCCTCAGGAACGTGAGGCAGCTCGTAATTGATCACCAGGGGCAGGTCATCGATGTCCAGGCCGCGCGCAGCGACATCGGTCGCGACCATGACTTGAACCTTCGCCGCCTTGAAATCATCAAGCGCTTCCAGTCGCGCCGCCTGGCTCCTGTCGCCATGGATAGCGGTGGTCTTGAGGCCGTCCTTCTCCAGTTGGCGCGCCAATCGCGATGCACCGTGCTTGGTGCGGACGAAGCAGAGCACCCGCCACAGATTGCGCGAGGTCACGATATGCGTGAGCAGTGCGCGCTTTTGATCCGATGCAAGCTTGTAGACGCTCTGCGCCACTGTCTCGGCGGCGGTATTGCGAAGCGCGACCTCGATCAGCGTCGGCGCATTGAGCAGTTGATCGGCGAGCTTCTTGATCTCGTTCGAGAGCGTCGCCGAAAAGAGCAGGTTCTGGCGCTTGGCCGTGGCCGGCAGCAGCGCCATGATCCGCTTGATGTCCGGAATAAAGCCCATGTCGAGCATGCGATCGGCCTCGTCGAGAACGAAGATCTCGACCTGGCTCAAGTTCACGGACTTTTGCTCGATGTGGTCCAGCAGGCGCCCAGGTGTGGCCACCAGAATCTCGATGCCGCCGCGGACGATCGGTAGCTGCTGCCGGATGTCGACCCCACCATAGACGACGGTCGAACGAATGCCGGTGTATTTGCCGTAAGCTTTTACCGCTTCCTCGACCTGGATCGCCAGCTCGCGCGTGGGCGTGAGGATCAATGCACGTACGGGATGGCGGGCGGGCGAGGGACTGCTGTTGGCCATCGGCAAGAGCTTTTGCAGAATCGGCAGCGCAAAGCCGGCGGTCTTGCCGGTACCGGTCTGGGCGCCGCCCATGACGTCGAGGCCTTGAAGTATGGTCGGAATCGCTTGCGCCTGAATCGGCGTGGGCGTGGTGTAGCCGGCATCGGCGACGGCGCGGAGCAACTCCGGCCGCAAGCCGAGCTGGTCAAAACTCGGGGTACTACTCATCGGTATTTTTGCTCCTGGCGCGGCCCACTCGCACACACTGCGAGTTCCGGTCCAGGCTGCGGACATGCTGATTGATCGACGGGGCTTGCGGCGAAAGTTGCGCGCTACCCGCTTAGGGGTTTCGGCGGTGACCGGAGCAGCCGCCGAGTGCCCCGCATCATAGACCTAAATACCGGATTTTGCAAATTAATTCGGGAGTCCAGGCGCTGAGTTTGGTACAATCAATGGTTTCGGTCTTGCAACGCACCATGACCACCGTCCGCAAGCTTCGCAACATCGCCATCATCGCCCACGTCGACCACGGCAAGACCACTCTGGTCGACAAGCTGCTAGGCCAGGCGGGGACGTTCGCGGCCCACCAGCACATTGCCGAGCGGGTGATGGACAGCAACGATCTGGAGCGCGAGCGCGGCATCACCATCGTCGCCAAGAACTGCGCCATCGAGTACGGCGATACCCATATCAACATCGTCGACACGCCCGGGCACGCCGATTTTGGCGGCGAGGTCGAGCGCGTCCTGTCGATGGTCGACGGCGTTCTGTTGCTGGTCGACGCGGTCGAAGGGCCGATGCCGCAGACCCGCTTTGTCACCCGCAAGGCGCTGGCGCAGGGACTCAAGCCGATCGTGGTCGTCAACAAGGTCGATCGCCCCGGCGCGCGTTCGCAGTGGGTCGTCAACCAGACCTTCGAGCTGTTCGACAAGCTCGGGGCGAGCGAGGACCAGCTCGATTTCCCCGTCGTCTATGCCTCGGCGCTGAACGGCTACGCATCGCTCGACCCGATGACACAGGGCACCGATATGCGGCCGCTGTTCGAGACGATTCTGACGCGGATCCCGGCGCCGGGCGGCGATCCTGACGCACCGCTGCAACTGCAGATCAGCGCGCTGGATTATTCCAGCTACGTCGGTCGGCTCGGTATCGGCCGCATCCGCCGCGGCCGGCTGGTGCCGGGGCAGGAAGTGATGGTCCTCCACGGCAGCGCAGCCGGAACCCGGGCCAGGATCGGCCAGGTGCTGGGTTTTTCCGGCCTGGAGCGCGCGCCGGTCGAGTCGGCCGCGGCCGGCGACATCGTTCTCGTCACCGGCGTCGACGACTTGAACATCGGCACCACCATCACCGCGGTCGAGGCGCCCGAGGCGCTGCCGATGATCTCGGTCGATGAACCGACACTGTCGATGCAATTCCAGGTCAACACGTCGCCCCTGGCGGGCAGGGAAGGCAAGTACGTCACCAGCCGCAACCTGCGCGAACGGCTGGTCAAGGAGCTGCTGACGAATGTAGCGCTTCGGGTCGAGGACACCATCGACACCGACGTGTTCGTGGTGTTTGGGCGCGGTGAGCTGCACCTTACCATCCTGCTCGAAAACATGCGGCGCGAAGGCTACGAGATGGCAGTGTCGCGCCCTCGCGTCGTCGTCCGCCAGATCGATGGCGTGCAATGCGAGCCGTTCGAGCAGCTCTCGGTCGACGTCGAAGACGCGCATCAAGGCGCGGTGATGGAGTCGCTCGGCGTGCGCCGCGGCGACTTGGTGCACATGGAATCCGACAGCCGAGGGCGCACACGGCTCGAATATCGAATCCCTGCCCGCGGCCTCATCGGCTTTCAGGGCGAGTTCATGAACCTGACCCGCGGCACCGGCCTGGCGAGCCACGTGTTCGACGGCTTTTCACCGCTTTCCGGCGACATTCCCGAGCGGCGCAACGGTGTGCTGATCTCGGCCGAGGGCGGCGAGGCGGTGGCCTACGCGCTGTGGAAGCTGCAGGAGCGCGGACGCATGTTCGTGTCGCCCGGCGAGAAGCTCTACGAAGGCATGGTCATCGGCATCCACAGTCGCGACAACGATCTGGTCGTCAATCCGATCAAGGGCAAGCAGCTCACCAACGTGCGTGCCTCCGGCAAGGATGAAGCCATCGCCCTTACGCCGCCGATTCAGCTCACGCTCGAATACGCGGTCGAATTCATTGCCGACGACGAGCTGGTGGAGATCACGCCCAAGTCCATCCGCATCCGCAAGCGTCATCTTATCGCCCACGAACGAAAACGGGCGAGCCGCGAGGCGGCCTGACAGGTTGGTGGGGAGGCGCCGGCGGATGGCGTCAGCGCTGCCAGTTCGGCCTTAGCCAGGCGGTTTTGCGGGCCGCGCACCAGCATCTTGTCGGCGGTGTTCAAATTCGTGAAGAGCGCCGAGGAGACATGGCGCGCGCATGCGCCAGGGTGTTTACGCTTAATAGCATTTAAATCGAGTGGGACTCCATTTACGGAATGAATTACGGGATAACCACGAGATGCTCAGGCAATGCCCCGCCAACGGCATCAAGGGGGATGCCTTGATCCAAGGTGACAAAACGCCCGCCTTGCTGGGCGGCGAGTGCCAACAGATAGGCATCGGTTACATGCCGGGAACTCAGAACCCGGCTCCACATCAGGCATCCAGGATGCAACAAGCTGATGGAGTCAGTCCAGAATGCGTGAGACGGGTGCTGGGTCGCTTCTGTGAGCCGCTCGGCCACTTGTGCGGCGGGGACCGGATTAGGATAACCCGGCTGAGAAAGGATGCGGATGCATCCGTTTTGCGTGATTGGACTCGAAGCCCAGCCCTGAGCAATGTGGCTGGCCAGCCAAGCGCTTACCGAGCCATGATGTATGTGGCTGCCATCAAGCAGCGCGATC
>DAIQRF010000206.1:0-4800 GCA_036786505.1 Casimicrobiaceae bacterium
CGAAATGCTCGAACGACTGCGCGATACGTCGCCCGACCGGACCCGTATCGGCGGCCATGATGCTGTAGGCAAAAGTCTCGAGACGCCCGCGATCGATGCGTTCCCACACCTCGGTCAGCAGGCTCGCGACCGGGTGACTGCGGAAATCGGACGACACGAAACCCACGCGTAGCCTTCCGTTCGGCGCGGCGAGCACGCCCCGTCGCTGCAGCAGCGGGCCCGGATGAAAAGTACGTGCCCATTGCCGCGCAGCGCGCAAGTGTGTCCGCGGTGGCAGCGGCATCGCGTGCAACGGAAACGGGGTCACGCTCCACGAGCGCCCGTTCGGCGAGTCGAGCAGTCGTTGCAAGGCCGCAAACATTTCTCCGATGCCTTGCCACTGGCACCGATGTTGTCGCGCGTGCGCCAGCATCGCCAGTGCGTACGGATTGGCCGGATCGAGCTCGACCGCGCGCGCAAGCGGCGATTCGGCATCGCCGTAGCGGGCTTGCTCCACACATAGCGAGCCGATGTTGGTCAATATCTGCGCGTCGTCGGGCGCGCGAGCGGCAGCGTCGCGAAAGCACGCTTCCGCTTCTTCCAGCCGGCGGCTCTTCTGCAGCGCTATCGCGCGGCGCAGCAGCGTCGCGACGGGAAAATCGGTGCGGATCGCGAATAGCCGGTCATAACTCTCTGCCGACGCGCTGAAATCATTGCGGTCGAACTGGGCGTTGGCGAGGTTGCCGAGCGCGTCCGCCTGACCTGGGTCGATCGCGAGCACACGGCGATAGCAGTCGAGCGCCCGGTCACGTTCTCCGCTGGCCTCGAGCGCGAGCCCCAGGTTATTGAGGACCGCAGCGTTGTCGGGTGCCGCGCCGAGTGCACTCTCGTATTCGGCGATCGCCGTCTGAAGCTCGTTGCGCTCGCGGTAAAGGTTGCCGAGATGAAAATGCGCCTCCGCGTTCGGCGGGTCGGCCGCGAGCGCGCTGCGCCACGCATCTGCTGCCTGGTCAGGGTCGGTGGTGCGCAGGGCAACTCCCAGCAGGTTCCAACCGGCGGCGTTGCTGCGGTCCTGCGCCACCGCGGCGCGGCAGGTCGTGATCGCGGCTGAGTTTTCTCCGGCTGCAAGCTCCATGCGTGCGCGCGCGAGCAACGCGACGATTTCCGCGCCGGCGGGGGTAGTTGCACTTGGGCGATCGTTGGCCGGGAAGTTTGCAGGGGCTGCCGGCTCCGCGGCGTCGCGCAATGCGCCGTGACAATCCTTGAAGCGTCTTCCGCTGCCGCACGGGCACGGCGCGTTGCGTGAGGCCGGCGGAGAAGTCATTTCAGGCCGCGAGTGCGCGCAGATCCGCGGCCAGGCGCGCGACGACCGACGACCAGTCATGCGCCCGCGATTGCCGGAAGAGCCGCATCGTCGGGTACCACGGCGTATCGTCGCGGCCGAGCATCCAGCGCCAGTCCGGCGCGAACGGCAGGAGCAGCCAGCAACGACGCGCAAGGACGCCCGCGAGATGCGCAACGCTGGTGTCGACGCTGATGACCAGATCGAGCTCGGCAATCAATGCGGCAGTATCGACCAGCAATGCGCTCGCCGGCAACGCGACCACCCGCTTCGGGCCGGCGAACGCATCGAGCTCTTTGCTCGCTTCGCCCTGCTGCAGCGAAAACCAGGCGATATCCGGCAGCGCCAAGAGCGGCGCCAGCGCGGCGAGCGGGCACGAGCGGTTTCGGTCATTGCTGTGCTGCTTGCTGCCGGCCCAGACCAGACCGACGTTGAAGCGCCCGCGGCTGGAATCGATCCGGGCCCGCGCGGCGGCGCGATGCGGGAGCGAAACGGTTATGTAGGGAGTCTGGCCCGGAATCGTTTCCGCGGTGGTCGCGAAAATGCGTGGAAGCGAGAGCAGCGGAAAGTAGGCGTCATAATGCGGCAGCGGTTCATCGCTGCCGAGTACCTTGCTTACACCCGGCACCGTCGCAAGCAGCGGCTTCAATGCGTCGACGCAGTGGATGAGCGGCCGCGCACCCGCATCTGCAAGCAGCGTCGCATACCGTGCGAACTGCAGCGCATCGCCGAGACCCTGCTCGGCATACAGGAGCAGCGTTTTGCCGGCGGGCGCGGCTCCGTCCCACGCCTGGCCGGGATAGGCGTGTCGGCCACGGCCCAGCTCGGGCAGGACGAGACGCCAATCGTATTCGCGCCAGCCTTGCGCGAATTGGCCGTCGAGCAGCAGCGCGAGCGACAGATTCCAGTGTGCATGCGCGAAGTCGGGCTTGGAATCGACGGCGCGCCGAAACGCGTCGACGGCACCGCGCACATCATTGATCGACTGCAAGGCGAGGCCGAGATTGTTCCACGCCACGGCATGGCCGGGTTTGAGTACGAGCGCGGAGCGATAGGCGGCGATCGCGTCGGATTCGCGGTCCGCGGCGGCAAGCGCAAGCCCGAGGTTGTTGCGAAATTCCGGTTCGTCGGGCGACGCGGCAACGGAACGTTCGAGAAGCGGCAGCGCTACGACGAGCTCCTGGCGCTGGTAATGAATCACGCCGAGAAAATGCTGTGCCAGAGCGTGATCTGGCTGTATCGCAAGCACGCTGCGATACAGCGCCTCGGCGCCGTTGCTGTCGCCTTGCTGATGCAGCGCGAGCGCCTGCTTGAGTCGTTGATCGACCGCGGGCTCGGGAATCCTATTCGGGCGAACATCGGATCCGAGCGCGCCGTGACAGTTCTTGAAACGCTTGCCGCTGCCGCAGGGGCAGGGATCATTGCGACCCACCGTCGCCATCGACGACGCATTCGCGGACGCCGCGGCGAGTCCCGCGGCGGCGTCGACATGGCCCGGAATCTCATCGAGGATGCGGCGAAAGATTGCGCCCGCCGGCTTCCACTGGCCCATCGCCACGCAGTTGCGGCCCAGTTGCAAGAGCTGAGGCGAGCGTGCGATCGCGGGGGTGAAGTGAGAGACCAGCTCGGTGAGCTCATCGGGTGGGACGACTCTGCAGAAATTGAACAAGCCGTGAAAGCCGAAGGGTTTGCCGATCGGATACGCGGCCTCGAAGGCAAAAGCGTCAGCCGTCGCCTCGGACGCAAATCGTATGGCGTGCTCGCGTTCGAGCAGAGGCCGAAATGCGCGGCAGATGGTCACGTCCTCGGCTTCGGTGAGGACGATGCGTGAGTCCTCCAGCGCAAGAAGCAATTTTCGCGAGCGAAGCGAGAATCCTCCGTTGCCGACGCGCATCCCGTCGTCGTGCCAGAACCATTGCGCACCGATGTAGTCGCAGCCGAAGAATTCTTCGCGCCAGGCGGCGGGATTGATCACATACCCATCCCATTGCACTAGCAGAACATGCGGAGTATCGATCCGCGATGCAAGCGACTTCAGCACGAATTGCGAATAGTCATCGCGCAAAGTCAGGGCCGGAATGATCTCCACCTCGAGATCTTGCGCGCTCACTTCGCGGTCGCTGATGAACAGCGTCCGGCCGAATCGAATCTGCGCGCTGGATTGTCGCAGTGCTCGTACCGCCAGCGCATGATTCACCGTGTCGATGCAACAGAGCGTGACGCCCGGAAGCTCAAGCATCTGCGCTTTCGCCAGCGTTGATGCGGGCGGCTCGCATCCGGCAGCCGATCGAGCGGCAGCGCGTCACGTTCAGGGCGCGGCGACGGCCGGCGACGGTCACCGCGAGATAGGCGAAGGTGCAAATCATCGCGCTCGCGAGAAAAATCCAGAGGGCGACACTGCTGGCGCGCGGCGGCGCGGGCATCGTCTTTCCGGCGTGCGAGGCGGTCGGCTGCATTACGGGATGCCTTCGACGGTCGTGCCCGCGAGCGGGTGTGTCAGAAATTTTGGGCGTGAGCCGGTTGGTTAAATTCACGTCGGGCTCACCACGAATCGATCTTCGAACTGTATCGCGAATTGCGCTTTGGTCGCGCGCCGAGGGCGAGTCGCCGCGCGTCAAGCCCGTGACGCTGGAAAATCGTCCGGCACAGAGCGTGTTTCACGACAACGGTCGCGTCATCGAGCCTCAATTGCGGGCGTTCCCACGCCGTTCGCGGCTGTAGAAAGCGGCGCTGGGACGTTCACTCGCAGCTCCGCTTACGTCCGAGCGTACCGGATCTGTTGACCCGAGCTGCTTATGCGGTATAATCGCGCCTCTTGACGCCTTGTTTTTGGAAGGCGCGCTCTTTAACAATACGAACAACCGATAAGTGTGGGCGCTTGGGGTAGTGGGAACCCCGGGTCACCGGCTTGGTCACGGGTTCCGAGGCAACTCGGATGCTTTGGCAATGCTTGGCTGACCAGGGGAGCTCAAGGAAACTCAAGTAGTGCTCACACTGAAGTAAGCGGGTTTGGAAGCTGTCAGTGCAAACTGGGGGCTTTTGGGCTCGCGGCCGATGATTTTATTGCCGGAACTGCCCGGGGCAATCCGGATGGATCTGGTGGTGAGGTTTATTGGTCAACGTCAGTTTGAGTGATTTCTTGCTAGATTAAACTGAAGAGTTTGATCCTGGCTCAGATTGAACGCTGGCGGCATGCTTTACACATGCAAGTCGAGCGGCAGCGCGGGACTCAGGCAACTGAGCCCTGGCGGCGAGCGGCGGACGGGTGAGTAATACATCGGAACGTGTCCCGTAGTGGGGGATAGCCCGGCGAAAGCCGGATTAATACCGCATATGCTCTACGGAGGAAAGTGGGGGACTCGCAAGGGCCTCACGCTATGGGAGCGGCCGATGTCCGATTAGCTTGTTGGCGGGGTAATGGCCCACCAAGGCGACGATCGGTAGCTGGTCTGAGAGGATGATCAGCCACACTGGGACTG
>DAIQRF010000207.1:0-4792 GCA_036786505.1 Casimicrobiaceae bacterium
GCGGCAAGTGCGCGTGAACGGCGTCCATGACCTCGCCCGCAGCGTGCGGCCCGGTAACCGCCAGCACCTTGGGATGTGCCGCACGCACCATCGCGCCGCCTTGCCTGGCGCCAAGGCAGCCGGTGACGATGACCTTGCCGTTCTCGGCCAGTGCTTCGCCGATCGCCGAGAGCGATTCCTCGACCGCGGCATCGATGAAGCCGCAGGTGTTGACGACCACCAGATCGGCGCCCTGGTACGTCGGCGCGATGGCATATCCTTCCGCTCGCAGCCTGGTAAGAATCTGTTCGGAGTCGACCAGAGCCTTCGGGCATCCCAGCGAGACGAATCCCACCTTTGGCGATGCGAGCGCGGCGCGCGGTCGAGGCTGGATCTTGGCCATGGCCATCTGGAATGATCGTGCGGTGCGAAAAACCTGCGCTGCAATGCGGATGCTGCGGTGCTTTCGAGCGTCAGCGCTTTTTTTCCTCATCGGCCGACGGTTGGACGCCTGCGGCGAAGTTGGGGAAAGGAAACGAGGTGAACAGGCCGCGCGTCTGATCCTGCATCCGCTGCTGCATGTCCATGAACAATTTGGCGCTCTGCTCAAGGTAGTTGCCGAGCATGCCCTGCATCGCGGGAGCCTGCATCTGCAGGAATTGCTTCCAGAGGTCGGGCGTCAGCATCATCTTGTCGCCGTAGATCTGCTTGGCCTGATCCTGCAGCTTGTTCTGAATTACCAGGAACGCCTTGACGTTTTGCTCCATGTAATTGCCCATGATGCCCTGCAGCGCGTTGCCGTAGAAACGGATCATCTGCGACAGCATCTCGCTGGAAAACATCGGCATCCCGGCGGACTCTTCCTCGAGAATGATTTGCAGGAGGATGCCCCGTGTCAGGTCGTCGCCCGACTTGGCATCGATCACCTGGAAATCGATGAACTCGAGCACCATCTGCTTGACGTCGGCCAGGGTGATATAGCCGCTGTTGGCGGTGTCGTACAAGCGGCGATTGGGGTACTTCTTGATGACGCGGATCGGCTTGGCCATGCGGCATTCCCGGAAACGAAGCGACGATTATAACCTTCTGATTTATCAGGACGATTGAAACGTCCATGGTGGTGACTCCCGTACCATTGGTGCGCTGCACCAAATATTCCTTGACTTCAGGGATTGCCGCCCCTACAATTGGTTTTGTGCGGTGCAGCAAACGTAGTGAAACCAAAGGCCGGCCTCCCGAGCATCAGGAGTCCAACCGATAGCGGAGGCAGCGTCTGCACCCGAGTAGTCCGGACCCGTTTAGGGTCCCATTCAAGCTGAACCTCAACGGAAAAGGATTCCAAATGTACAACGCAACCGAACAATTCGCTGACATCAACAAAGTTGGCTACGACAACGCGGTGAGGCTCGCCTCGCTGTCGCTCGACAAGGCGGAGCGTTTCACCAAGCTCAACCTCCAGGCCGCCAAGGTCGCACTCGAGCAAGGCGTGTATACCGCCAATGCCGTCGCAGGCATCAAGGACGTGCAGGAATTGGCCGCGGTCCGCGCCAAGCTCACCGAAGCCGGCGTGCAGAACGCGCTGGGCTATTCGCGCGGCGTGTACCAGATCGCTTCCGAAGCGCAAGCTGACTTCTCGGCGCTGGCCGAAGAAGCGTGGGCGTCGTACACCAAGGGTGTCGCGGCATGGGTCGAGAAGGCGGCGAAGCATGCGCCCGCCGGCTCCGATTTCGCCGTGACGGCGTTGAAGTCGACGGTCGCGGCAACCACCGCCGCGTTCGACCAGTTCTCGAAGGCGACCAAGCAGGTTGTCAGCTACGCCGACGCGTCCGTTCGTGCCGCCAGCGCCAACGCGGCCACCGTCGCCAAGGCCACGGCCAAGACGGCGACCAAGGGTCGCAAGGCTGCGTAAGCTTCAGCTAAACAACGACGGGAACCGCCGGGAACTTGAATCTCCCGGCGGCGATCCCAATGTCGGAGTTGATGTCTCCTGTAGTTCTGTATCATTTTCCTCCTCCTAAATGATACAGCCTCGCCCCGGCAGCTATGCCGGGGTTTTTTTCCCCGGGCGCTCTCGTTCAGAACATATGCTGGCCGCCGTTGATGGCGATGTTGGCGCCGGTGACGAACGCGGCTTCTTCCGACGAGAGGTACGCGACCAGTCCCGCGACCTCGTCGGGCTTGCCGAGACGTCCGGTCGGAATCTGCGGCACGATCTTCGAATCCAGCACCTCCTGCGGAATCGCCATGACCATCTTGGTGCCGATGTAACCGGGCGAGATGGTGTTCACGGTAACGCCTTTTTTCGCGATCTCGAGCGCCAGCGCCTTGGTGAATCCGTGCATCCCCGCCTTGGCGGCCGAGTAGTTGGTCTGCCCGAACGCGCCCTTCTGGCCGTTGACCGATGAAATGTTGATGATCCGGCCCCATCCCCGATCGACCATGCCGTCGCATACCTGCTTGGTCATGTTGAAGCAGGAGTCGAGGTTGGTTCTGATCACCGCGTCCCAGTTTGCCTTGTCCATTTTCTTGAAGGTCATGTCGCGGGTGATGCCGGCGTTGTTGACCAGCACGTCGACCGCGCCGACATCCTTCGCCACCTGGGCGACGCAGGCGACGCACGAATCCCAGTCGACGACGTCGCATGGGTAGGCGTGGAACTTGTAGCCCGCCTTTTTCATCGACTCGAGCCATTCGTGCGCCTTCGCATTGCCGGGCGAGTGGGTGGTGACCACCGTGTAACCGAGCGCTGCCAACTTCATGCAAATGGCTTCGCCAAGGCCTCCCATGCCGCCGGTCACCAGCGCGACGCGATGTTTGTCTTGTGCCATTTTGGCCTTCCTCCTCAGTGCAACGATCGACGGGCCCGAATTTACCCTCATTTGCCCGCATTTACCTTGAACCAGGGCGGCCCGTTTTGCACCGGGTTACCTTTCTACGTCCAGCGTGACTCCCATGCCGCCGCCGATGCAGAGCGATGCGAGTAAGCACCTGGCCCAGGATCACTTCGGAAATCTGATCGGGTTGCAGCTTGCCGCGCGCGAGCAACTCACGAATCACGACAGCGCCCAAATCGGGCGCCGGAATTTTCGCGAGGGCGCCGCCGAATTTGCCGATGGCGGTCCGCGTTGCGGCGACAATGACGATGTCGGTCATGGGTTTTTCCAGAAGAGGATAGATGCGACGACCGGCTTGCAGGACAGCCGGCCGGACAATAGTCCCGCTATGTTAACGCAGGAGCCCCTCCGCGGCGGCATCTCGACCTCGACCGCAGCCACCGATATTCACGCAGCGAAAAATGCGCGGTTACGCGACCTGCTCGGAAACGTAGCTCCCCGGCGCCGGAGCCAGCGCCCGATGCGCATCGCTTCCCGCCCTCGAAGGCGCCGACCGCCTCAAGCCACCCTGTTCCGATAGCCACGCCGACCAATGCGGCCACCAGCTTCCCGCATGCTCCGCCGCGCGGGTGAGCCAATCGTCGGCATCGTCGGTGAGCAGCTCGTTGGTCCAGAAGTTGCGGCGACGCTTCGCCGGCGGATTGACGACGCCGGCGATATGACCTGACGCGCCAAGCACGAACGTCAAATCGCCGCCCAGCATCCCGATCGTCTTGTAGGCCGATCGCCAGGGAACAATGTGATCGTCGCGCGTCGCCAAAACATACGTAGGCATCGAGATGCGTCGCAGATCGATAGCCTGGCCGCACATGGTCAACGCCCCGGGCTCGCGCAGGCAGTTATCGAGATACATGTCGCGCACGTAGGAAAAATACATGGGACCGGGAAGGTTGGCGGAATCGCCGTTCCAGTAAAGGAGATCGAAGGCAGGTGGCGTCTGGCCCTTGAGATAGTTGCCAACCACGTAATTCCACACCAGCTCATTCGGCCTCAGGCTCGCGAACGCGCTGGCCAATTCACTCCCTCGAATCCGGGCTCCGGCGACAAGCGCGGGCTCGCGCGCGGCAAGCGAATCGCGCGAGATGTAGACGCCGATATCACCGGGATCCGAGAAATCGAGCATCGTCGCTAGCAATGTAGCGCTTGCGACGTGTGGCGAACGCCGCGCCGCCAGCACGGCGAGGGCACACGCGAGCAAGGTGCCGCCGACGCAAAATCCGACCGCATTGAGGGTCTTGCTCGATGCGATCTGGCGTGCGACGTCGATTGCCGCAAGCACCCCACGTTCAACGTAGTCGTCCCAGGTAAGGTTCCCGAGCTCGGCTGGAATGTTGCGCCAGGAAATCATGAATACCGTGTGTCCCTGGCCAACCGCATGTCGAACGAAGGAATTCTCCGGCCGCAAGTCGAGGATGTAGTATTTGTTGATGCACGGCGGGACGATGAGCAGTGGACGCTTGAACACCGAAGGCGTCGTCGGCGCGTACTGGATAAGCTCGATCAATTCGTTGCGAAAGACGACGCTGCCCGGCGTCGTCGCCAGATTGCGTCCTACCTCGAATGCGGCCTCGTCGGTCATCGCGATCCGCCCGCGCTGCGCGTCGGCGATCAGGTTCGACGCGCCTTGGACAATCGAGGCGCCCCCGGACTCGAGCGCGAGCTGCAAGGCGTCGGGATTGGTCGCCAGAAAATTCGAAGGCGCAATGGCGTCGATGTACTGGCCGGCGACGAATGCCAGTCTTTTTTTCGTGTCCGGATCGGCCTGCGCCAGGTTGGTGAGCTCGCGTATGTAATCCGAGTAGAGGAGATAGGCGTCCTTGAGCAACGCGAAGTACGGCTGGTCGCGCCATGCCTTTGCGGCGAAGCGGCGATCGGCGTCTGCTTCGGGGACGGATGCCGGGCCGTCTCCGACGACGACG
>DAIQRF010000208.1:0-4780 GCA_036786505.1 Casimicrobiaceae bacterium
CGGCCGCGCATCGGCCAATAAGCGCCGCGAACTATCGAGCGAATTTCTGACTCAGTACACTAAACGCGACGCGCCAGCGAAGCGGCGTTGCCGATGTAAGTCGCCGGAGTCAACGCCTTGAGCCGCGCTTTTGCATCCGCGGGAATCTCGAGACCCTCGATGCAAGCATGAAGCGATTCGCGCGTCATACCGCTCTTGCCCCGCGTCAGGGCCTTCAATTGCTCATAGGGATCGGGCGCGCCGTAGCGCCGCATGACGGTCTGAATCGGCTCGGCCAGTACTTCCCAGTTGGCGTCGAGATCGGCGGCAAGTCTCGCCGGATCGACTTCCAGCCTGGCAAGACCGTTGCGGCATGACACCAGCCCAAGCAGCGCGTAGCCGAGCGCGACGCCCATATTGCGCAGCACCGTCGAGTCGCTCAGGTCGCGTTGCCAGCGCGAGATCGGGAGTTTGTCCGCGAAATGACGTAAGAGCGCGTTGGCGAGGCCGAGATTGCCCTCGGAATTCTCGAAGTCGATCGGGTTCACCTTGTGCGGCATGGTCGACGACCCGACCTCGCCCTGGTTCAGCTTTTGCTTGAAATAGCCGAGCGACACATAGCCCCATAGATCACGATCGAGATCGATGACGATGGTGGTCACGCGCGCGAGCGCGTCGAACAGCGCCGCCATGCCGTCGTGCGGTTCGATCTGCGTCGTGTAGGCATTGAATTCGAGCCCGAGCTTGGTCACCAGCTTGCGCGCCAGCGACTCCCAATCGATCGCCGGGTACGCCGCGAGATGCGCGTTGTAGTTGCCGACGGCGCCGTTGATCTTGCCCGGCAGTACTACTTCGTCGAAAAGCGCGCGCGCGCGCTCGAGGCGCGACACGACATTGGCCATTTCCTTGCCCAAGGTCGTCGGCGTCGCCGCCTGGCCATGCGTTCGCGCCAGCATCGGCAAGGCTGCGTGATCGTGCGCGAGCATGCGCAGATCGCTCACCAGCGCCGCCAGCACCGGCAACAAGACGTCCCGGCGCGCATCGACGAGCATCAACCCATGCGCCAGATTATTGATGTCCTCCGAAGTGCAGGCGAAATGGATGAACTCCGCGGCATGCGTCACTTCGACGACGCTCTCGAATCGTTCCTTCAGCCAGTATTCGAGGGCCTTGACGTCGTGATTGGTGGTGCGCTCGATGGCCTTGATCCGCTCGGCATCGGCAACGCTGAAGTCGCGCTGAACTTCCGAGAAAAGCGCGCGGGTCGCGGCGGAAAACGAAGGCACCTCGGCGATGCCGGGTTCGTCGGAGAGTGCTTCGAGCCACGCGAGCTCGACACGCACGCGCTGGCGCATGAGGCCGAATTCGCTGAAATGGTCGGCCAGCGCCGCCACCTTGGCGCGATAGCGGCCGTCCAGCGGCGACAGCGCGGTGAGAGGTGTGAGCGCGTCGGAAGTCGACATGACGTTGCAGGCAGCGCCAGCGAAGTGTATCACAACGGCTGACGCGCTTCGCGCCTCCGGGGCAGTGTTTGGCAGTGGTATAATTCCCGTCGCGCTGCAAAGGCGCCGCCTTTTTTCCGCAACCGTCCATCCCCGTATGAAAATTCTCGCGTCGCTCACGAGCCCTTACGCCCGCAAGGTGCGCATCGCCATCGCCGAAAAGAAAATCGAATGCGAGTTGGTCGAGGAATCGCCGTGGGCTGCGGCAACATCGGTGCCCGATTACAATCCCCTGGGCAAGGTTCCGGTGCTGATCCTCGATGACGGGACTGCGCTCTACGACTCGCGAGTCATTGTCGAGTACCTCGATACGGTGAGTCCGGTGTCGCGGCTGATTCCGGAGCCAAGTCGGCAGCGGATCGCGGTCAAGCGCTGGGAAGCGCTTGCAGATGGCATCTGCGATGCTGCGGTGGCGATCGTGCTGGAAGCAAAGCGACCGGCGAAACAACAGAATGCCGAGTCGCCCGCCCGCCAGCGGCAGAAGATCGACCGCGGCCTCGCGGAATTGGCAAACGAGCTCGGCGACAAGCCGTGGTGCTGCGGCGACGCCTATACCCTGGCAGATATCGCTACCGGCTGCGCGCTTGCTTACCTCGATTTGCGCCATCCCTCGATCGACTGGCGCGGCGAATATCCGTCGCTACTCAAGTTGGCGGAAAAACTGGCGAAGCGGCAGTCGTTCCAGGATACCGTTCCTCCGCCGGCGTAACGAGTAATGGGTCACCGCGTCGGCAAAATTCGCGCGTCACGCACGTTCGTAATGCCCGGTAGTCGCGAATCAGCCGATCCGGCAAGGAGCTTCGCCTTCCCCTGTGGCAAACTACAACGCCTGCTTGAGCTGCTCCAGTATCGCCGGATTTTCCAGGGTCGACGTATCCTGGGTGATGGTTTCGTTCTTGGCGATTGAGCGCAGCAGCCGGCGCATGATCTTTCCCGAGCGCGTCTTGGGCAGGTTGTCGCCAAAGCGAATCTCCTTGGGCTTGGCGACCGGCCCGATCTCCTTGCCGACCCAGTCGCGAAGCTGCTTGGCGAGCTTTTCTGCTTCCGCGCCCGTCGGTCGCGCCTGCTTCAGCACGACGAACGCGCACACCGCTTCTCCGGTCAGCTCGTCGGGACGGCCGACAACGGCGGCTTCGGCGACCATCGGATTTGCGACCAGCGCCGATTCGATCTCCATCGTGCCCAGGCGGTGGCCGGAGACGTTGAGCACGTCGTCGATGCGACCCATGATGGTGAAATAGCCGGTTTCCTTGTCGCGCACCGAGCCGTCGCCCGCGAGATAAAGCTTGCCGCCGAGCTCTTCCGGGTAGTACGACTTCTTGTAGCGCTCCGCGTCGCCCCAGATGGTGCGTATCATCGCCGGCCACGGCCGCTTGATGACGAGTAGGCCGCCATGTCCATTGGCGACGTCGTGTCCCGCCTCGTCGACGATGGCGGCCATGATCCCGGGCAAAGGCAAGGTGCATGACCCGGGCACGAGCGGCGTCACTCCGGGAAGCGGCGTGATCAGGTGGCCGCCGGTTTCGGTCTGCCACCAGGTGTCGACGATCGGGCAGCGTCCCTCGCCAACGTTCTTGTGGTACCACATCCACGCCTCGGGATTGATGGGTTCGCCGACAGTGCCGAGCAGCCGCAGCGTCGACAGATCGTAATTCTTCGGCGCGGTTTGAGGATTCACATCCGAGGCCTTGATCAGCGAGCGGATGGCCGTCGGCGCGGTGTAAAAGATGCTGACCTTGTGCTTTTGTATCGTTTGCCAGAAACGCCCGGCGTCGGGAAACGTCGGTATCCCTTCGAACACGACTTCGGTCGCGCCGACGGCGAGCGGGCCATAGCTGATGTAGGTGTGTCCCGTCACCCAGCCGATGTCGGCGGTGCACCAGAAGACGTCATCAGGTTTGATGTCGAACGTCCAGCGCATGGTCAGCATCGCCCACAAGAGATATCCCCCGGAGCTGTGCTGGACGCCCTTCGGCGTGCCAGTCGAACCCGACGTGTAAAGAATGAACAGGGGGTGCTCCGCACCCACCCATTCCGGTGGGCAGGTGTCCGGCTGCTGCGAGACAAGCTCGTGCATCCACAAGTCGCGCGGGGCGGAGAACGCGACCTTGCCGCCGCTGCGCTTGTAAACGATCACGCTTCGAATCGCTTCGCATCCGCCGAGCGCGAGCGCCTCGTCGACGATGGCCTTGAGCGGCAGCGCCTTACCGCCGCGTGCCTGCTCGTCGGCGGTGACGACCGCGACGGCTCCGGCGTCGATGATGCGCTCCTGCAGCGACTTCGCCGAGAAGCCACCGAATACCACCGAATGGGTGGCGCCGATCCGCGCGCACGCCTGCATCGCGACCACGCCTTCGATCGACATCGGCATGTAGATGATGACGCGGTCGCCCTTTTTTATGCCGCGCGACTTCAGCGCATTGGCGAAACGGCATACCCGGTGGTAGAGATCCTGGTAGGTAACACGGGTCACCGTGCCATCGTCGGCCTCGAAGATGATCGCGATCTTGTTCGCGTTGCCATTTTCCAGGTTGCGATCGAGACAGTTGTACGAGACGTTGAGCTGCCCGTCCTCGAACCATTTGTAGAAAGGCGCGTTGGATTCGTCGAGCGCTTTGCTGAATGGTTTGTGCCACGCCAGCGTCTCGCGCGCGAGCTTCGCCCAAAAGCCCTCGTAATCCGAGGCGGCCTCGGCATTGAGACGGTCGAGGTCGGCCTTGGCGACGTTCGCCTGCGCGGCGAACTCAGTGGGCGGGGCGAACACGCGCTTTTCGTGCGATACCGACTCGATCGTAGCCATGTTGAAGTGCCTCCTTCGGGGTTGGGTGTGCGCGTGTCGGCCCTGCAAGGGTCGGCAAGGCAGCTTGCGATACGAGGTCCTGATCCAGTCTACCGGGTCGGCGATATCAGGCGCAATTGCGCCCCGAAGCCCGACCGGCGGAGTCCGGCAAAGACGTCGAGCCTATCGTAACCGTTGCCGACGAGCTTGAGCAAGCTCACAAAACCTCGGGTTCCGGTATCGCCGGCAGCCGCGCCCGCGAGCGAAACAGCGTAGCAGGCGAAGCAAGTGGGCGATGCTAAAATTGCTGTTTCTGCGACCGCGCCGGGCCGCTTCACGAGCACCTCCTCCATGACCGAGCACTCTATAAGGACCATCTCACAGGAAGCGCTTATCCGAAGCGTCGCCGACGCGCTTCAGTACATCTCGTACTACCACCCGCTCGACTACATTGACGCGCTGGCGCAAGCGTACGCGGTTGAGGAGTCGCCGGCGGCCAAAGACGCGATCGCGCAAATAC
>DAIQRF010000209.1:0-250 GCA_036786505.1 Casimicrobiaceae bacterium
GGATTGATCGAGCCACGCGGGACGCCGAGGTGATCACGGCGCTGCAGGCCATCGTAATTAAGGAGCAGCGGTGGGGCTTCTGGAAATCCCACGACCGGTTGCGAGCCCAAGGCTATGGCTGGAATCACAAGCGCATCTGGCGGGTGTACTGCCAGACTTATTACAGGTTGGATTACCGGCGGCGCAGCGGCGCCGGCTACCTGCGGCCCTACCTGCCCCGCCACCTCGGGATCGAGCTGGCTCCCCTGGT
>DAIQRF010000209.1:260-4766 GCA_036786505.1 Casimicrobiaceae bacterium
CTCGGAGGTCTAACTGCTGCGGGAATTGGTGCCCACGTTTGCAACTGTGAACGAATCGGAATCAGCAATGGTTTAGACTTGCCGTCTATGTTCAATGGTCCTTTCAAAGCTCACGATGAATACCGAAGGATATCGGCTATGTTCATGCAAGTATTGAAACGGGCGGCCATTTTTTTGTCTTGTTGCTTATCGGCGTTGGCGTGTTGTCCCTGGTTCGATCAAGTTTCACCGCGCCGTCTTCGCTTTGGGTTTTCCTGCTCACCGTAGGTTTGGGTGCCGTGGCGTGGTCGCTTGCTATGGAAGCTTGGCTGCGCTATTGGTCCCGACGTAAAAAAGGTGGCTCAAACTAACCGTTTTGGTCGGCTATTGTCCCTAGTTTCGCTGCGCGACAAGACGGTTGCCGCATATGTACACGCCGCACCAGGGCAGGGTGTCTGCCGCATGCAATTGTAGAAACCCTGCCCACTCCGCAAGCCCTCAAAGCTTTGACACTTCGCTCGGCTATGGTCCATGCGAGCCTGTTGTTTGGGCGGCAGCAACTGTCGGAACGTCATTGTGCCGGCGTTGGCGGGGTGCAACAAGGCTGCCTCGGGAATACCGCCCCGACTCACCGCGCGCGATAATTGCCGGCAACCAATCATGGCCACAAAAAAAGTTCTCCGCTGCGACTGGGCCGGAAGCGACGCACGTATGCTTGCCTACCACGACCAGGAATGGGGCGTTCCGCTTCATGACGATCGGCGGCTGTTCGAGTTTCTGGTGCTGGAGGGTGCCCAAGCGGGCCTCTCCTGGCAGACGATTCTCAACAAGCGCGACGGTTATCGCAGTGCCTTCGCCGAATTCTATCCGGCGCGCGTTGCACGATTCGACCGCCGTCGCGTCGAGGCCTTGCTGACCAACCCCGCCATCGTCCGCAATCGCCTCAAGGTCGAGAGCGCCGTCAGCAACGCCCGCGCGCTGGTTGAGGTGGAAGGCGGCGGCTGAATTTCGCCCTGCAACGCGATGGGCGATCTAGCCGTGCAGTGCGAATTTGCTCGCACCCGACGCGGCTGCGTCACTCGACGGCGAGGCTCTCCTCGTTCGCGCCCTGCTCCTTGCTCAAGCCGAACTGCAACGAGGCGAGTCGTCGGTATAGTGGGTCGTCGCGAACCAGCGTCGCGTGCGTGCCCTCGGCCATTGCCACCCCGCCGTCGAGCACGATGATACGGTCGGCGCCGATGACCGTCGCCAGACGATGAGCGATGATCAGCGTCGTGCGCCCCTGCATCAACCGGTCGAGCGCGAGCTGCACCATGCGCTCGCTTTCGGCGTCGAGCGCGCTGGTGGCTTCGTCGAGCAGCAGGATCGGCCGTCGCGCGAGCACCGCACGGGCGATGGCCAGTCGCTGTCGCTGGCCGCCCGAGAGCTTGACGCCGCGTTCGCCGAGTTCCGTGTCCATCCCTTGTGGCAGCCGCGAAAGGAACTCGGTCGCATACGCAGCTTCACAGGCGTCGCGTACTTCGGTGTCGGTCGCATCGGGCCGGCCATAGCGGACGTTGTCCCAGACGCTTGCCGCAAATATGACCGGATCTTGCGGAACGACGGCGATGCGACCGCGAACCGCTCGCGGATCCGCCGTTCGCACGTCGACGCCGTCGATCAGCACCCGACCGGACTGCGGATCGTAGAAGCGCAGCAATAGCTGGAAGACCGTTGTCTTGCCCGCGCCAGACGGCCCTACCAGTGCGACACGCTCGCCGCTTGCGACCTTCAGGGAAAGCGACGAAAGCGCCGGGTCGCCCGGCCGCGAAGGGTACGCGAACGTCACCGCTTCGATCGCCACCGTGCCGCGCGGCGGCTCGGGCAAGGGCGACGGCGACGCAGGCGCTGCGATCTCGGGCGGCGTATCGAGTATCTCCAGCAACCGTTCGGTCGCACCGGCCGCACGCTGCAGTTCGCCGGCGACTTCGCTGACCGCACCGACGGAAGACGCGACGATCACCGAATAGAACACGAATGCGGAAAGCTGTCCGGCCGACAACCGGCCTGCGAGCACATCGTGGCCACCGATCCAGAGGATGACCCCGACGGCGACGAACACGAGGAAGATGACTGCACCGATCAGCAGCGCTCGCTGGCGAATGCGCCGCACCCCGGCGGCGAACACCGCTTCAACGCGATCTCCGTACGCGCGACGATCCTGCGGCTCATGCGCGTATGCCTGCACGGTGCGAATTTCGTGAATCGCCTCGTCAACGTATGCGCCCGTGTCCGCCACCCTGTCCTGGCTAGCGCGCGACAGCCGCCGCACCCGACGACCGAAAAGGATGATGGGCAGCACCACCACCGGCAGACCGCCCAGCACCAGCAAGGTGAGCTTGAGGCTGGTGAGCATGAGCAGAATCAGCGCACCGACGCCAAGCACGATGTTGCGCAAAGCCATCGACAGGCTCGATCCGATCACCGACTCGAGCATGGCGGTGTCGTTGGTCAGTCGCGAAATCACTTCACCGGTACGCGTGACCTCGAAGAATCCCGGCGACAGCGTCAACAGGTGATCGAACACCCGTTGACGAAGATCGGCGGTGACGCGCTCGCCGATCCACGACACGTTATAGAAGCGGACATAGGTGGCGACGGACATCGCCGCGATGATCGCCAGCAAAGCAAACAGTGCGCGATCGAGCTCGGCTGCGTCGCCGGCAGCGAAGCCGCGATCGACCACCAGTTTCAAGCCTTGCCCGACGGCCAGTGTGCAACCGGCGGCTACCAGCAACGCGACGCCCGCCACTGCGAAGCGCGCCCGATACGGCGCGAGATACCGCGAAAGTCGTGCGAGAGTGCGAACGACGGGAACGGGTGGCGGCGCAGCAGGTGGCAAAGCGGGAACCGTGTGTCTGACGGAGGCGATATTATAAGGGCGGCTCCGCGCGTGAAGCAGCGAGCCAGGCCCCACCTACGGAGCGAGTGGCGTAAGCGCGATTGCGAATCAGCGCTTCGCGCCGACACGCGACTCTTCTCTCGCGATGACTAGACAAGGAGCGCGACGCGCCGGCGGCGGTCGAGGTACGCCAATCGGGTAAAATCCGCGGCGTCGCCCTCGTAGCTCAGTGGATAGAGCAACCCCCTCCTAAGGGGTAGGTCACACGTTCGATTCGTGTCGGGGGCGCCACTCTGGTACGAAGCTGGGCACCGCGTCCAGCTTCCCCTCTTTCGATAGCGAGACTGCGCGCGCCAGGGCACACGTAGCCGCTGGAGCCGATCAGGGCTTGAACTCCCACGTTACACGTCCTGAGCCGCCCAAGGATCGACTATCGGAATCTTCAGATCCCCAAAATGCCGCACGTTTCGGGTGGCAAGCGTGGCGCGCCGCGCGAGCGCGATGCCCGCGATCTGCGTGTCGCGCATGTCCACTGGATGCCCGGCTTTCTGCCGCTCGGCCGCCAGTGATGCTGCTTCGGTCGCGGCAGGGCTGTCGAAATCCAGCATGCGGTTTTCCAGGTCCTCTTTCAGCAGGCGGGCAAACGCCGCTTCCAGCGTCTGCCGCCGCCGGCCTGTCGGCAGCAGCGCCAGCCCGAGACGCGCCTCGAACAGCGTGATGCTGGTTATCCAGACGGATTCGGCGGGCTGGCGGTCCAGCCACGCCACCACGGGAGCCTCGGGTACCGTGCGCATCAACGCCGAAAGTACATTGGTATCGAGGATGATCATTTACCGAATTCCGCCGACCGCGGAAGCTGACCGCGCAATTCCGGCAGATCCGTGGTCAGCCCCGCTTTCGCGAAACGCGCCGCAATGCGTGACCCCAGCTTGGCCACACGTTGGTTTTGTTCCTTCACCGCGTCGCGCAAAATGTGCCGGACTTCCTCTTCCATGCTGCGCCCGTGATGCGCGGCCCGGCGTTTCAGGCGCGCTTTCACGTCGTCTTCCAAGTGGCGAACTATAAACTGGGCCATAGACAACCCCTCATACGGACAATTATGATATCATGATATCGTATTTTGACGGCTGGCTGCAGGTTCGAATCCGTGAGGAAAGCCGCCTGCTGGTTCCGCCTCGCAGCCGATCAGGGAAATGCAAAGTCGCGGATCGGCCTCGACATGATGTATACACAAGGCCGTTCTCCCTTGACCACCAGTGGTCCCCATATTTGTCCGGATTGGGGGCCGCGCAGCTTTCGAACGCAACCGCTATTAGATCGCAACCACTTCGCGCCAGTGCCCAGCTTCATCCCCTTCGGGCGCCAATTTTCCCTAAGGGCTCGATCGCCCGGCGTTGCTCGCTAGCCACCGTCGGGAGCCCGCACGGTCAGTTGGATTTCCGGCGCTTCCGTCACGCCGACAGCGCTCTGTGCGGCGCTAACGTAGGCCTGCCGCTTACGTGGAAGGTTTGTCGCGCTGATACCAAAGGGTTGGAGGAAGCAGTACCGTTTGATCGTGGATCAATCCATCTGCCTCGCCAGCAATCATCGGAGACGTTCGTGGCACGTTCGCTAATCGACATAGGCGCGCTCGACGTGCGAGTGCA
>DAIQRF010000210.1:0-4745 GCA_036786505.1 Casimicrobiaceae bacterium
GTCTCGGCCCGTTATGTTCCACCGGATCTTATCGGTTACCAAGACCTGGATGATTTCGGCACTTGGCGTACCGATGTCCAGTACGGGAGCGTATGGATACCGAGCGTTCCGGTGGGGTGGGCGCCCTATCATGACGGGAACTGGGCGTGGGTCGCGCCGTGGGGTTGGACCTGGGTCGATGACGCGCCGTGGGGGTTTGCGGTAACTCACTACGGCCGCTGGGCCGACTTCGATGGATCTTGGGGCTGGGTGCCGGGGCCAGTCTATGCGCAGGCTGTTTATGCGCCCGCGCTGGTGGCTTTTCTCGGTGGGAGTCATTTCAATTTGTCTCTGTCGCTAGGCGGCGTGGGTGGTGTCGCATGGTTCCCGCTCTGTCCCTACGACGCCTATCAACCGGCCTACACGGTAAGCCGCAATTACTTCAATCGCATCAATGTCATTAACACCACGATCAACAACACGACGATTACCAATATCTACAACAACTCCAACGTCACCGGCGTCGCGTACGCCAATCAGCGGGTGCCTGGCGCAGTCACCGCCGTGCCGACGGCAGCATTCATACGGTCGCAGCCGGTGGCGAGGGTGGCGATACCGGTCTCGAGGGACCTGATAGGGAAGGCGCCCGTTATGTCGACCGCGTCGATCGCTCCGACTCGCACCAGCGTGACCGGCCTCGGTGCCCCGGTGGCCATCAAGCCATCGGCACAGGTCTTGGCGCGTCCGGTCGTGGCCCGGGTCCAACCTCCGCCGGCCTCGCTCCCGTTTGCCGCCATGCAGAGGCAATTGGCATCCAACCCCGGCAGGCCGCTTGAGCCAAGTTCAGCCGCGATGCTCCGCTCAAGTACCCCTTCCGCGGCGCCCGCCAACGTCAGATTAGTGGCGCCTGCGCAACGGTCGGTCTCGCTGCCCGAATCGCGAGCAGTCGGATTTACGTCAGCACCGACGAGTGCTGTCGCGCGCCCGCCTTCCCATGAAGCTCCATTGCGTGGCCAGGTAGCGCGTCCGCCCGATGCGCGCAGCGCTTATCCCGCGCAAGCACCGATGTCACGCGCTCCGGAGATGCGTTACAGTCAAACCCCGCAAACCGTAGCACGTCCGCCCGCTTATGCCGCGCCGGCATCGGCAGGCCCGGGGAGGCGCTCGCTGGAAGCGCGCGGCACTTATCCCTCCCAAGCGCCGATGTCACGCGCTCCGGAAATCCGCTACAGTCAAAGGCCGCAAGCCGTCGACCGTCCGCCCACGTATGCAGCGCCCGCATCGCCGGGTCCGGCGGCCCGCCCTCCTGAAGCGCGCAGCGGCTATCCTGCGCAGGCGCCGATGTCACGCGCTGCGGAAATGCGGATCAGCCAAAGGCCACAAGCCGTCGACCATCCGTCTGGCTACACATCGCCATTGCCCCCGCGAGCCGTTTCGCCGGCGCAGATCGCACATCCGCAGGCTGAACCGCAACCCCAAACGCGTCCTCCGGAGAGTCGCCGCATCGACGGTGGGAGCCGCGGAGCGCCGTTCGACCCAGGCCATTCGTAAGACGCAGCATGGGCAGACGGGAAGCGTGCCCACCACCCTTCTGTTCTGTCCTACAGCGAAATCAGAGCGCCGCCGATTTTGCTTCCCGACGCCGTGTATTAGGTTTCGACTGCGCACTTCGACTGCGTACTTCGTCAGCTTCGCCTGACTTATTTTCATCTGGATTCCAAGGACACGCCTATGGCCCCCTGCCGATCGCATCGCCCTTTGTTCCGCACGCTTCTTGCGGCCGTTCTGTTGGCTATTGGAAGTGCGCTATCTCCCGTTTGGGCAACTTCGTTCACGACCGACCAAAGCGACCTGTGGTGGAATCCGAACGAGTCGGGGTGGGGAATGCAGCTTGTGCACCGAGGCAGCGTCATATTCGCGACGATGTTCGTCTACGATCAGTCTCGTACCCCGATCTGGTACGTGGCGACCCTCAATTATGTGGGCAATCTCGTGTGGACCGGCGATCTGCTTCTGACCAGCGGGCCTTGGTTTGGCACCGTGCCGTTTGATCCGGCGACGGTCGGCTTTCGTAGAGTCGGTTCGCTCACGTGGACCGCGGACACTGTCTCGTCTGGGACCCTCACGTACTCTGTAGATGGAGTCTTTGTAGCCAAGAATCTTGTCCGTCAACTGCTGGTTTACGATGACTTTAACGGCGCATATCGCGGTGCAACGCATGAGGACGTTTCGGGTTGTTCCAATCCTGCGTTCAACGGATCGATTGAGCAGAACACTACGCTGAACATCACGCAAAGCGGCACGGCAGTCACCGTTAGCGGAGCGTTCGGCAGCGGGGGATTCTGCACGTATAACGGCACGCTCTCCCAGGCCGGGCAGATGGGTCAAGTCGACGGCTCATATAGCTGTAACAGCGGCGATTTCGGCAGCTTTACGATCTCCGAGATGCAGGTGAATATCTCTGGCGTCACCGCCCGCTTAACGGCCGACAGCACACCACTCGGGTGTCATGTTTCGGGCTGGCTCGGCGGCATGCGCAGCACGTTCTGATTGAGCCGGAGCGGGTGTGGCTGGCTCGGCTGCCTCCGCACGGCAGCTAGAAGTATCGGCATCCCTACCACGACCGCTACCACCACGAGAATTGGATGTTGGCGAACTCGGGTGGAAATGGGCGACGCTCTTGCACTATGCAGCGGAAACACAAACGGCCCCGCGAATGGGGCCGTCAGTGTTGAGTCTGGTGGAGGCGGCGGGAATCGAACCCGCGTCCGAAAACGCTACACAGTCGGGCCTACATGCTTAGCCACGTCATTGTGCTCTCGCCCCGGCGCCACTGACGGGCAGGCGACGCCGGAACCAGTCACCTTGATTTAGCGTGTCGTCCAAGTGACCCGGACGCACGCGATCGCTCGAAATGTCCTCGCTGTGACAGTTACATCACCCGGGCTGAGCGCCGCCCGGTGCGAGGTCCGGCGGGGTTAAGCCGCCAGAGCGTAGTTTTCGTCGTTCGCAGTTAAGTTTGCGATTGCAGAGGATTCACAAGGTTCTGCACCTTGGCATGCCCCGCGCTGCTTCACAGTCCCCGTCGAAACCAGGTCGCCCCCGGTAACCGGTCCTGCTGCGCGCCACATTCAATGGCTCGCGCTGGAGTGTCAATGATACCACCGCGGGCAGATAACGCTCGCCCGCGGTCGCTGACATAGATCCATCGTTGGAGACGCCGTATCCCCACGCAAGAGCGCGTCAAGGCTTGACGACGTCAACGGGATTGCCGATACGGTATCGACGCCCCGACCATCCGTCAATACGAGCGCGGTGTTCGGGTACAATTCGACCTTCGATTCGCGCACGGTTCTCCTCGTGGCACTCGTTCCCATCATACTTGCCGGCGGTGCCGGCACACGGCTATGGCCGTTGTCGCGCGAGTCGGCGCCGAAGCCTTTCATGACGCTTCCGGACGGCGAGACGCTGCTTGCCAAAACGATCATGCGGGCGGTGGCTCTGCCCAACGTCGTGGCGTTGATCACCGTCACCAACCGCGACTATTACTTTCATACCAAGGATGTCTACGCCGGCGCGGGAGTCCCGCCGCCGCAGGTCGTCTATCTGCTGGAGCCGTTCGGCCGCAACACCGCGGCGGCGGTGGCGCTGGCCGCGATGTGCGCGGAAGCGACCATTGGCGCCGACGCGACGCTGCTCGTGCTGCCCGCGGATCACCTGATTCGCGACGCCGCCGCATTTGCGACCGCGGTCGAACGCGCCGCAACGCTCGCGCGCAACGGATGGCTCGCGACCTTCGGCATCGTTCCAATGCATGCGGAGACCGGCTACGGCTACATTCAGTTCGGTGAGGCGCTCGATGTCGCGAACACGTTCCGCGTCGATCGCTTTATCGAAAAGCCGCCGCTGGCCGACGCAAGCAACTATCTCGCGAGCGGCCGCCATGTCTGGAATTCGGGGATGTTCTGTTTCACCCCAACCGCGATCCTCGATGCATTCGCGCAACATTCGCCGGCCGTTCTCGAATCGGCGCGCCGCGTATGGCAGGTGCTGACGACGCAGGCGAACTCGGCGATGATGGAGATCGACTCCGCGCTTTTCGCCGCGGTACCCGATATCTCGATCGACTATGCGGTCATGGAAAAGGCCGGCAACGTCGCCGTCGTTCGCGGCGCGTTCGATTGGAGCGACGTCGGGTCGTGGCAAGCAGTGTCGGCGCTGGCCGAGCCCGACGCCGACGGCAACCGCGGACAAGGCGCGCGCGTGGCGATCGCGACCCGCGACACGTTCGTCCACGCCGAAGATCGCGTGGTCGCCACGGTCGGCATCGAAAACCTGGTCATCGTCGACACGCCCGACGCGGTGCTGGTCGCCCACCGCGACCATTTGCAGCGCGTACGCGAAGTGGTCGCCGAATTGAAGGCCCGTGGTCACGACGCATACAAACTGCATCGCACCGTGGCGCGGCCCTGGGGCGCGTTTACGGTGCTGCAGGAAGGACCGGGATTCAAGATCAAACGCATCGAAGTTAAGGCCGGCGCCGCGCTGTCGCTGCAGATGCACGCTCATCGCAGCGAGCATTGGGTGGTGGTCAGCGGCAAGGCGCGCGTCACCAACGGCGAGCGCGTTTATCCGGTGCACGTCAATGAATCGACTTTCATCCCGCTGAAAACGCGGCACCGGCTGGAAAATGCCGGCGCGGAACCACTGGTGATGATCGAGGTTCAGTGCGGTGATTACGTCGGCGAAGACGACATCGTGCGCTT
>DAIQRF010000211.1:0-4744 GCA_036786505.1 Casimicrobiaceae bacterium
GCGGCTCGACAACGCCCTGATGCTCGCGGCCGTCGGGCTGGCGATTGTCGGGTTGCAGCTTCTGCTCAACAGGACCAAGCTCGGCCTCGCCATCCGCGCAGTCGCGCAGGACGAAGAAACCGCTCGCACCATGGGGGTGAATTTCACCGCCGTCGTGCTCATAACCTTCGCGATCGGATCGGCGCTCGCGGCCTATGCCGGCATCATGAACGGCCTCTACTACAACGAAATCAATTTCGGCATGGGGCTTTATCTTGGCGTGATCGGCTTCGCCGCCGCGATCATCGGCGGGCTCGGCAGTATTTACGGCGCCATCCTCGGCGGCTTTCTGTTCGCAGCATTGCAGACCATTGGCACCGTCGCGCTGCCGTTCGCCAGCGCCTACAAGGACGTGTTTGCCTTCACCGTCGTGATCGCGTTGATCGCATGGCGCCCGACCGGACTGATCCAGGAAAAAATTAGCGAGCGGGTCTGAGCGCATGTCGGAAGTTATGCAAAAACTGCGGGCTCCCTTGCTGCCGGGCGTCGTCGCTCTGGCGCTATCGACCGCCTATCTGATCGCGCTGCTCGCTGCCGAAAAGCAACCGCTCATCATAGGCCTGCTGGCGTTCGCCGTCGCTGCCGTGCTCGCCGCCCATTACCTGGGCTGGCTCAACTTGGTGAGCCGAAGCTTCGCCGACCGGGAGGATGTGCTCGGCGTCTACGCGATCCTCGCCGCCTGCGTGGTGGCGGCGTTCTTCCACGACAATCACTTCGTGCTGCTGCTGTTCGTCACCGTGCTGCTATATACAGTGGCGACGCTCGGGTTGAACATTCAGTTTGGCTACGCCGGAGTGCTTAACTTCGCGGGCGCGTCGTTCTTCGGCATCGGCGCCTATACCTCCGCGGTGCTCAGCACTTACACTGCCGTCCCGCATCTCCTCGTCCTTCTGATCGGCGGGATGCTCGCCGCGCTGATTGGATCTCTGCTGCTGCTCCCGGTGTTGCGCACGCGCGGCCACTATGCCGCGCTGGTTACCATCGCATTTGCGCTGCTGCTCAAGACATTCTTGGAAGTCAACGACGTGCTCGGCGGCCCGCAGGGCATGCAAGTCAAGGGCATGAGTATCCTCGGCTGGTCGTTCAACGACAATTTCGAGATCGGCAAGATCGAGATGTCGTTCTATCTCAACTATTTTGTAGTCAGCATGCTGCTGCTGACCGGCACCTTCGTCTTGGTGCGACGGCTGGAGCGGTCCTGGATCGGGCTCAATCTCGACGCGCTACGACTCGATGAGATCGCGGCGAGTTGCTTCGGGCTGGATATCGCGCGCTGGAAGATCACCGCCTTCCTGCTCGGTAATTTTCTTATCGGCATTGCCGGCGCGCTGTTCGGTATGGTCGGCGGCTTTGTTGCGCCCAATAACTACACCTTCGCCGATTCGCTGATCATGGTGTCGATCCTGCTGCTCGGCGGCATTGGCAACCCGTGGGGGCTGGTGGTCGCCACCTTCATCGTCGTGGTTGTGCCGGAGAAGTTGCAGACCATCCAGGAATACCGAATCCTGCTCTATGCCCTGATGGTTATCATGATGCTTCTGTTCCGTCCGGAGGGACTGCTGCCGCGGCCGGTGCGGCGTTATTACCCTAGGTGGCAGGCATGACCTATTTGTTAGAAGCCCGCGGACTGACCCGGAAATTTGGCGGCGTGGTGGCGCTGGACAATCTTGATCTTGCAGTCGTGCCCAACGAAATCATCGGCCTGATTGGACCCAACGGGTCGGGCAAGACGACGTTCTTCAATGTCGTCACCGGAATCTACGGCGCCCACGGCGGCTCTATCACTTTCGATGGCGCGGACATTACACGCGCCTCGTCGCCCGCGGTCTATCATGCCGGCATTTCCCGCACCTTTCAGCGCTCGCGGCTGTCGCTGCCGTTGTCGATCTTCGACAACATCATGATCGGCAACCACAAACGGCTCAACCAGGGGCTCTGGTTCAATCTAGTGCGCCGCGGCGAGTTCCAGCGCGAGTTCGAGGACAATTACGGCGCAGCGCGCACGCTAATCGAAGTATTCGAACCACGCCTTGCCGAGCGGATGTTCGAGCCGGTCGCCGGGCTGCCGATGATCGACCGGCGCCGCATCGAGATCTGCCGAGCGCTGATCAATCAGCCGAAGCTGCTTTTGCTCGACGAGCCGTCGGCCGGCATGACGCATGACGAGACCAAGGAATTAATGGACGATATCCTGCAGGTCCGCGATCTCAACCGAAACCTCACCATCATTGTCGTCGAGCATGAGATGGGGGTCATCGAGCGCATCACCGAACGTTGCGTGGTACTCAATTTCGGCCGCAAAATCGCGGAAGGCCCGTACCGTCAGGTCGCCGTCGACCGGCAAGTGCAGGAAGCCTATCTGGGGGTGGAGTAGATGGCTGGCCTGCTGGAAATCGAGGGCGTCCACACCGCGTATGACAAGGCGGATGTGCTCGAAGGCGTCTCACTCAAGATAGAGCCAGGGCGCATTACATGCCTGCTCGGCTCTAACGGCTCCGGCAAGACCACACTGATCCGCTCGATCCTGGGGCTGACGCCACCGCGCGCAGGCCGTATCGCATTTGATGGCCAAGACATCACTGCGCTGCCGACGCACAAGGTCATCGCCGCGGGCGTGGCCTGCATCCCGGAAGGCCGCAAAGTGTTTCCCAAGCTCACGGTCGAGGAGAATCTGCGGCTCGGCGCCTACCAGGAACCCTCGGAAGCAGTCACCCAGGAGCGCATGGCGGAAATCTTTCGCTTGTTCCCGCGCCTGGCCGAGCGCCGGATGCAGCTCGCTGGCACCATGTCGGGTGGCGAGCAGGCGATGGCCTCGATCGGCCGGGGCCTGATGCGGGCGCCGAAGCTGCTGCTGATCGACGAGCCCTCGCTCGGCTTGTCGCCACTTTTCGTCAAGGAGAATTTCAAGATCATCCGCAAGATCAACGAGCGCGGCATTTCCATCTTTCTCGTGGAGCAAAACGTGCATCAAACGCTCGCTATCTCCGACTACGGATATGTTTTATCCAAGGGCAGGGTGGTAACGGAAGGCAAGCCAAGCGAACTCGCCAAGACCAAAGAGGTCCACCAAGCTTATTTTGGTTGAGTCACCAGTTGCGCCTATCGGAAATCTAGCTAGGCAGTCTACCGCCTCGACCCCGGAGCTCATCCAAGGATAGTTCTTCGTCAGGTTCGTGTTGGCTTCCGGGGATGGAATAGCTCTTCGGCGGACTGTTTCGGGTCCTTGATCCGAGAGCGGTCCTTGCGATCGTTCTTCTGTGCTTCGAGCTTCTGCAGGAAACGGAAACGCGGCGATCGGGTCGCGTGCCCCGATCGGCCGTGCTTGGTCATGCCGAAACCCTTTTGGCCGCCATGCGTCATTTGATCACCAACGAAAGCTGTGCGGCTCATTTCTTGCACCCGGGAGCCGCCACCGGGGCCAAGCTTCATGCGGTTCGCCGAAAGCACAATTAGAGGGAAAGGATAGCCCTGATCGTCAAAAGGCGCGAGGCTGGGTGGGACGGTCGGTTTGCGAGAACAGAATGCTGCAGTGCGGCGCGCTAGGATGCGCAAAACATCACCAAGCTTGATCAAGATCAGCGCGCCGCCCGCGCTTTCGCGGACCACCTTATCGAGGACCTTCGTGATGCCTGAGCTAAATCTGCTGACCGCAACTCGCGAGAGTAGCAAGAGATTGGTATGCCCGGAACGGAGCCTATCGGATGAAAACCTCGAAAACGATCGCCGGCCTGATCGGCCCCACCCTTGTCGCAATCGCTGCCAGCATGCTGCCCAGCACTCAATTTTGCGCGCGCTAAAGCCTCGATCTTGCCCTGCTCTCCAGCGGGAAGCTTATCGAACAACCGCTCTGCCTCGGTGCGGCGGTACCGGTCGTAATCGATGCGCAATTGGGTCTGCCGCTGCTCCGATTGGCGGGCCTCGGCTGTTGTGCTGCATGCGCGGTTGAGTAAACTTAGGAACAGCCCAGTCTGTCGAGACCCCTTGGCAGCCTTGGCCGCGCGTCGAGCCATCTTGCCGGCTTGTCGAGCTCGGGCTGAAGGCGAAGGAAAAGAAATGACTTCGGGCCAATGGGATAAACATTCGGACGGGAGCGTGAAATGTTTCGCTCTGACCGGTTGCCAGACAGGACCACTGGCCGACCGCATGGCGGGACTTGTCAGACTGGAATTTCTGGCAAACCCGGGCTCTGATTCTGTCTCGTCACTGCAACTCATGATCAGGACGCCTGACCTCACACGTCTTATTGACGAACTGCAGAATTTGGAGAGCCAGCTTCAACAAAATCATCTTGCCGCGGCTAAACCAACGGGAATACCAAGCTGAAACCCATCCGCCGGCTTGTAGAGCTAGGGCTGAGGGCGAAGGGGAAATGATTGTCTGTTTCTAAGGTCACCTGGGCTCAAGTCGGACAGGTAACAGAGCCCGGCCGGTACATGTTCAAATTCGGATGGCTTACCGTGACGGCCGAAGATCTCACCATCTGGAAACAATTTCCTACCGCTGCTTTCACGCTAGTGCCCATCGAGCCGAGTGAGGATGGCGAGGAATATCGCCTCGGCTCATTCGATGTAGGTAGCCAGCCATAAGGCCAAGCCCTCACGGGCGGTTTTCGCGCGCTCTGCATTCAGGAAGCGCCCTCAGCTCAAATCGACGCTGACGGCTTTCGTTTTTCCGGACTTCTGATCGACGCCAATTTCAAAGTTCA
>DAIQRF010000212.1:0-4725 GCA_036786505.1 Casimicrobiaceae bacterium
GAAATGAGGCGTTACCTGAACGGGGAGATCGCCGGCTTGTTGCGTGCCAAAGGTCGCCAACAGGGACTTTTCGATGCGCTCTACAGTAAGGGCCAGCTCAAGCTCGAATACGACGCAGTGATGACCCGCAATGCGGCGCAGACGTTCGCCGCACGTTCTGGAAATTGCCTGTCGCTGGTGATCATGACCGCCGCATTCGCCAAGGAGATGGGTCTTCCGGTCACCTATCACAGTGCGTTCCTGGAGGAAACCTGGGGCCGCAGCGGCGACATCCATTTTTTCATTGGGCACGTCAACCTGACCCTCGGACGACATCGTTCGTACCTTACACTCGGGCGCGACGAGAGTATCTAACGATCGATTTTCTTTCGCCTTACGAATTTCGCGGCCTGCGGACGCGGATCATCACAGAGGAAACGATCGTCGCGATGTACATGAACAACCGTGCAGCCGAGTTGTTCGCTCAGGGGCAAGAGAACGACGCCTATTGGTGGGCGCGCGCGGCCATCAAACAGGACCCCGGATTCTTGAGTTCCTACAATACGCTCGGGGTCATTTACAAACGTCACGGCAATCCAGCGGAAGCGGAAAAGGTACTCGCTTACGCGCTCGAAAGTGAACCGGCGAACACGCGCGTCATGTCGAATCTGGTGCCGGTTCTGAACGAACTCGGCCGCGTCGCGGAGGGGAGTATTCTGGCCGAGAGGCTAGAAAAAATGGAGCCCGATCCCGCCTTCAGTTTCTTCAGCCGCGGTCTGGCCGCCATGCAGAGCGAGGATTTCAAGACGGCAAGAGATCTCTTCGCCAAGGAAGTCGATCGCGCGCCGTACTACCACGAATTTCATTTCTGGCTCGCCATCGCGAACCTCGGTCTCGGAGACATCGAGGGGGCGCGCAAACAGATGACGATCGCTATCGAAACCAGTACGACCCGAAACGATCAGGCACTGTATGCGGCGAAGCTCGATCGGATCAACTCGTACCGGAGCCAGTAGTTCGCGAAGCACGATGGTCCGGAGCTGACGGTCGAGTTGTTGTTCGGCCGAACGCCCGAAAACCAGGCTCGAAAGGACACCCGGAGACCCGTCCTCCTGACGAGGGGTGATGCGCGGCCCAGCGCTGCGAATACACGGCACCGCGCATGAAACGCGTCGGCCGCCATTTCGTGCCGCTATCGGATCGCGCAATGGTCGCGGCGATGTCGTGCGCCTGAACTGCGCGGATCTTGTTTTCGAGCTGCATATAGCGCGCCGCGTTTGTCGGAGCAAGGATCCGCGTCGGCACCCCCGCATTAGGCGATTATGCAGCGATCGCCGCGCCTTGATCTCCGCTTCATCGGCTGCCAATAACTCATTCGCAAGATTCCTCGCGTACAGATCTGACAAAGGCTTGTCCAAGCGGATCAGTCCTTCCAGCGCCACGCTTCGCCGCCGGTTGGCCATCGAGATCGCGCTGGTAGGTGTCGTAAAGCGGCCAGATTGGAGCGTGCAGACACGCTGTCGTGATTGGTCTGCCAATTGGGCACTGCTGAGGGGCACCGGATTGCGCAACACGTTGCTAGCCACCGACGTGCTAGGGTTGGTGCTGACCGGCGTCGCGATATGGCTGACTTCGGCCGGCGTCCGCTCACGCGCGGGCTCCGGCGTCCTCATGTTCAGCAGTCGTTGCGGGCTTGCGCGATAGCGTTGGGCTCGTTGCGCCCGGTCCGAAAATTCGGGTTAAATACTTGCGCCTTGCCGACCTGACCGACAGCAAAAGCCTGTTCGGCCGGTGTGTTCGGTTCAGACTCCTGTCGGCGCGTATCGCGGTAGCCGCGAATCTCCTGCGAGGCGCTGTCGACCAGAACGATCTTGCATTCCTTTGAAGGATAGCTGGCTTGCTGCACCTGGTCGGGCATCGCAGCACAGCCGGCGATCAAAGCACCTATCCCCATTGCCAGACTACTTGTGCGAAAAATCATGGTGTAACTCCTTCGGCTCGATAGCGAGCACTTGTAGGGTAAACCCGGCGGCTGAGCGGATCAACCTCCTCCAGCGATCGGCGTCCGGCCCGGATACACTACCTTTGGATTCCTCAGCCGCTCACCAGTTCCGCCCCGTCAGCCCCGTTAAGGTCAGGCTCAAGATCTGTAGCATTTCATAGAGGCTTGCCGAGAGGTTGAGCCGCTTTTTGACGATGGCGACGAGCACGTAGACCGAGACTGCGATCCAGATTTATGGCCGCGTTGCGGCCCACATTGCAACGTTACAACGGCACGAATTGAGACCGCAACAAAATGATGCGGTTGTTACACTCCGGGATACCTTGCTGTTGCAAATCTGCCAACGATGTTTGTTCGCGAGCCTCAAACCGCTGATTTGGCAGGTATCGGCCTGCGTCGCAGGCAGGGGCCAATGAAGGGCTCAGACATGGGCAATGAACACGGGCCACGTAACATGAGCGAGCTTCGTTTGGCGCCTGCCACGCACGCTGACGTTCCCGCGATTCTGGAAATGATTCACGGGCTTGCCGAATTCGAGCGGCTTAGCGCTCTGTGCGTTGCGAGCGAAGACGATATCGAACGCGCGCTGTTTGGCGACCAAGCCCTGGTCGAGGTGGTTTTGGCATGGGAGGGCGACCAAACAGCCGGTTTTGCGCTGTTTTTCCATAATTTCTCGACGTTTCTAGGCCGCCGCGGCCTCTATCTCGAGGATTTGTTTGTGCGGCCGGCGTTTCGCCGCCGCGGCTACGGGTGCGCCCTTCTGGTCCACCTTGCCCGGCTCGCGGTCGAGCGCGGTTGCGGGCGGTTCGAATGGGCGGTGCTGGACTGGAATGCGCCGGCGATCGGGTTCTATCAGCAGCTCGGCGCGCAAGTACTGCCCGAGTGGCGGATTACACGCGTCACCGGTGCCGCCCTCGCGGCGCTTGCCGCGCAGCCCTTACTGCCGAGCAAGCCAAGGTAGCCTGCGACCACCAAAGGGCGCAGCCCCGCCGGTGGGCGTCCGTGTTGACCGCCGAGTTCGGCTGCAACACGATGCGTCGCCTACGCGGTTACATTGAGTTTGACACCGAAGCTCTGTAGCACCTTGAGCACAGTGTCGTAACGGGGCTTGGCGCCAGGCGCAAACGCCTTGTACAGGCTTTCGCGTCCGAGGCCGGTGCTTTCGGCGATAGCGCTCATGCCGCGGGCCTTTGCCACATTGCCGACGGCCGACAAGAACACGTCAGGGTTTCCGTCTTTCAGCGCCGCAGAAAGGTACTCGGCAATAACCCCGTCGTTGTCGAGGTAGGCACTGGGGTCAAATTCCGTCAGCTTGACACGCATGACCGAGCCTCATTCAATTTCCTGCGCCATGAGTTTGGCGCGGGTGATGTCTTTGGTCTGGGTTGATTTGTCTCCGCCACACAGCAAGATGATTACGATTCGCTGGCGCCGTGTGAAATACGCGCGAAAGCCGGCGCCAACATCAATCCGCATTTCGCTGACTCCGCCACCGACGGATCTCGCATCTCCCAGGTTGCCGAGGCGGGTCGAGTCAAGGCGGGCAAGAATTCGGGCCTTGGCGCGGACGTCGCGCAGATTGACCAACTATTTGGCGAAGAACTCGGTCTGCTGGAGCTGGAACACGGAGGACGTGTATCCCAATAGATACGATCGGTCAAAGCCGCCTCAGTGAGCTGCAAACCAATGTTGATACTGCACCAGTTTTGGTGCGTTTTGTTATTGAAGGCTAAGACATGACCCTAAAAAAAGTTGCCGCCCGGTTCTATCTCACGCCGGCAGGTGCGAACCCGGTCCGAGACTGGTTGATTGAACTGCCGGCAGACGACCGGCGGCAGCTTGGCCACGACATTGGTGTGGTTGAGTATGGATGGCCGGTTGGAATGCCGCTGGGTCCACTCGGTGACCCCACCGCTGACTTGGCCTTAGCGCGTAAACGACAGAAGGAGCTTGAACGATGGGCAACCGCAAAAATCCGCGGATCGGACCGCTATTCGAGGACTGGCTGAAGGAAGAGGGCATTCACGAGGACGTGACGAATGCTTCCATCAAGCGCGTGCTCGCCTGGCAGCTCGAGCAAGCAATGCGAGAACAGAAGCTCAGCAAGTCCGAGATGGCGCAGCGCATGGACACCTCGCGCCCTCAGCTCGATCGCCTGCTTGATCCGCACAATGAGGGTGTCACGCTTGACACTCTGACCAAGGCGGCTGCAGCGGTAGGCCGCAAAGTCCGGCTGGAATTGGTCTGATCGCGCACATGGCTGAAGCATCAGCGCGGCGACTACCGGATTTTTTGGCTCGTGCATTATATCGCAAGTTTATTGCATGAATTGCCGTCATTCTGCGAGCGCGCTGCCCAAGGCTAATGTTTGATATGTGTCAGCTTGGGTGGTAAAGTGACATACATGGAGAAAACCCAGGTTTATCTGCGCAAGGAAGAGCTGGCCGCACTGCGCAAGGCTGCGGTGCGTTCCGGACGCAGCGTCGCTGATCTCGTTCGCGAGGCGATCCGTAAAGTCGTACTAAAGCCGCAAGCCTCGGGACCGGTCGCTATCTGGGACGGCGAACCGAAGCGGTTGTCCGTCGATCACGATAGCGTACACGACGAACCATAGTGCGGCAAAGCGAGGCCGCTTTCGTCGACAGTGGAGCATGGATCGCCCTCGCGCTGTCGCGCGATCCTCTGCACGCGCAGGCAAAAGAGCAATGGAATATTCTGCACGGAGCAGGTGCCAAGCTCCACAC
>DAIQRF010000213.1:0-4721 GCA_036786505.1 Casimicrobiaceae bacterium
TCGAAGACCAGCGTCGGCGTCATGCAGCGTGCAGCGTTGGAACGCGGCGCAGGGGGCGGCCCGGGGTTCAGCCAGGGAACACGCCGGTCGACAAATACCGGTCGCCGCGATCGCAGACGATGAACACGATAGTCGCGTTCTCGACTTCGCGCGCGATGCGCAGCGCGACCGCACATGCGCCGCCGGACGATATGCCGGCAAAGATTCCTTCCATGCGCGCGAGCCGCCGCGCAGTTTCTTCAGCGTCGGCCTGCGACACCAATTCGACGCGGTCGACGCCCTTTGCATCGTAGATCCTGGGCAGGTATTCGACCGGCCACTTGCGAATTCCCGGGATCTGAGAGCCGTCTTCGGGCTGACAGCCCACGATGACCACCGCGGGATTTTTTTCCTTGAAAAACTTTCCCGCCCCCATGATCGTTCCGGTGGTGCCCATGCTCGAAACAAAATGAGTGATTCGCCCGCCGGTTTCACTCCAGATTTCGGGACCGGTGCCGCGATAATGGGCGAGCGGATTGTCCTGATTGGCAAACTGATCGAGGATGATGCCGCGGCCTTCGGCGCGCATTTTCTCCGCGATGTCGCGCGCAGTTTCCATCCCGCCTGCTTTGGGCGTCAGGATGATTTCGGCTCCGAACGCGGCCATCGTCTGCCGCCGCTCCATCGACAGATGCTCCGGCATCACCAGCACCATTCTGTAGCCGCGCAGCGACGCCGCCATGGCCAGCGCGATGCCGGTGTTGCCGCTGGTGGCCTCGATCAGGGTGTCGCCGCGTTTGATGTCGCCGCGTTTTTCCGCCTCGACAATCATCGACAAGGCAGGCCGATCCTTGACCGAGCCCGCCGGATTGTTGCCCTCGAGCTTGGCGAGCATCACGTTGCTCGGCTTGCCGACCAATCGCCGGAGTTGCACCAGCGGCGTGTTGCCGACGGTATCTTCAATGGTCTTGTACATGGGAGGCCGGGGCATGATGGCGATACGCGCTGCACGCCCAAGTCATTTTACCCGAGACTAAAAGAAAGCCCCGCTTGAAAAGCGGGGCTCCACGGTACTGCCTCGAAAGTGCGGCGGACCTGCCGCGCTGCCGCGATAAGGCCCGACTTATTTCTTGGCCTTTTCGTCCTTGTCCGACGATTTCATTGCCGCGTCGCCCTTGGTTGCGTCTTTGGCCGCGGTTTTGTCCGTCTTGGCGTCCTTCATCGGCGCGTTCTTGGAGGCTTTCGCGTCTTTCTTCGCTTGCGCTGCGGCGGCTTTGGCGTCCTTCTTGGCCTTGGCTTCGGCGGCGGCGTCCGCCTTGGCTTTGGCCTTGGCCGCCTTGTCCGCCGCGGCCTTTTCGGCCTTCATCGTCTTAGGACCTGTGGCCGGCGCTGCCGGTGCCGCCGATTTGGCTGCCGGCGGCGGCCGCATGCCAGGCGGCGTCTGTGGCATACCCGACGGCGCCGCAGTCCTGGTGTCGGCCTTGGGCGTTGCCGGCGCCGCGACCGGCGTCGATGCGCCGCCCACCGAGATCATTCCCTTGACTTTGCCGAAAGTGCCTGCCTTGATCCCATTGACCTTCATGATGTCTTCCGGGGTCTTGAACGGGCCGTTGGCGTTGCGGTAGTCGATGATCGCCTGCGCCTTGACCGGGCCGATTTCCGGCAAAGCGTCGAGTTCTTCTCTGGTCGCGGTGTTGATATTGACCGCGGCAAACGCGAACGCCGAGAACAGCAGCGTCACGAACAACAACAGAAACCTCTTCATTCATCCCTCCCAGGGAAAAGTGGACATCCGGGTGCGCAGGCGTTTCCGGTCTTGGCCGGATGCCCTTAACGCCGGCGCGATGTTACGGGTTGACCGCGGATTGGGCAAGCAGCGCCAGCACGCACTTCGCGACGCCCTCTTCGATGTCGCGCATCGGCGCAGCGTACCCTGCGGCGCGCAGCCGGCCGAGATCGGCCTGGGTATAGCTTTGGTACTTGCCCGCCAGCCCGGCGGGAAAGGCGATGTATTCGATCGCGCCCGCCCGATGCAGCGCCTCGAACGGCAGTGGTGCGACTCCCTCGGCGGCGCGGCAGGCATTGATCGTTTCGGTCGCCACGGCGTTGAATGTCGCTGCGTTGCCCGAGCCCACATTGAAGATTCCCGAGCGTTCCGAGTGGTCGAGAAAGTCGAGATTGACCTGCACAACATCGTCAATGCTCACAAAGTCGCGACGCTGCTCACCGGCGGCGTAGCCTCCCGAGCCCTCGAAAAGCTGCACTTTGCCGCCAGCCCGATACTGGTGGAAAAAATGCCAAACGACCGACGCCATCCTGCCTTTGTACGCTTCGCGCGAACCATAGACGTTGAAGTAGCGGAAGCCCGCAATCTGCGACGTGCGATCCGGGAGCAGCCGGCCGACGTACTGATCGAACAACCACTTCGAATAGCCGTAGACATTGAGCGGCGACTCGCACGCTCTGTCCTCGCGAAACGTCGTGCCCGCGCCATAGACAGCAGCCGACGAGGCGTAGAGAAAGGGAACGTCGTTATCCTGGCAATGCTGCAGCAGCGCCACCGAATAGCGGTAATTGTTGGCAAGCATGAACCTGCCATCGGTTTCCATGGTGTCCGAGCAAGCGCCCTGATGCAGCAGCGCGGCGATGTCGTCGTCGAATTCGCCGTCGGCGAGCCGCGGCAGGAACTCGTCCTTGTCGAAATAGTCGGCGATGTCGCAATCGACGAGATTGCGGAACGAATCCGCACGCGACAGGCTGTCGACCGCGAAAATCCGCGTCTCTCCGCGCGCGTTCAATGCCCGGATCAAGCTCGATCCGATGAAGCCGGCGGCGCCGGTGACGACAATGTACAAGAGTGTTCCCCGCTCGGTAAAGTTACAGTTCGATGTCGACTTTGCCGATTTCGGTCGTCACGAACGGCACGCGCGGCGCGACCGCGCAGAGCAACTCGTAGCCGACGGTGCTCGCCGCGGCAGCGACGTCATCGACCGACAGTCCTTCGCCCCACAGCACCGCCGGGCTGCCAATGCCCGCCTCCGGTACTTCCGTGAGGTCGACGGTCATCAAGTCCATCGAGACGCGTCCCGCGGTGCGCACTTTCTTGCCGCACACCAGAACCGGCGTCCCGTTGGGCGCATGCCGCGGATAGCCGTCGGCATAACCGCAGGCAATTACGCCGACCCGGTGTGCGCGCGCGGCAGTGTAGCCGCCGCCGTAACCCACGCTCGCATTGGGTTTCAGATCGTGCACCGCGATCAACTCGCTGCGCAAGGTCATCGCCGGCGACAGCCCGAGCATTTCCGCGGTGTCGTATGGAAACGGCGAGGAGCCGTAGAGCATGACGCCGGGCCGAACATAGTCCCCGCCCACCTCGCTGAAGCGGATGACACCGGCGGAGTTGGCGATCGAGCGCGGATACGGCAAACCTTTGCAGGCGTCCTCGAACGATTGCAGTTGTTCGTGCAAGCCTTCCTCTTCGTCGGCGCGCGCGAGATGGGTCATCAATCGCAACGCAGCGACGCTCGACGCGACCGACAGGCGATCGGCGACCTCGCGCACTTCCGAGGGTTTGAAGCCCAGGCGGTTCATGCCGGTATTGATCTTGATGAAGACTTCCAGCGGACGCGTGAGTGGGGTGGTCTCCAACACACGCACCTGCCCGATGTGGTGCACAACGATGGCGAGGCGGCGCGACGCGATTTCCGGCAGCTCGTCAGCACCAAAAAATCCTTCCAGTAGCAGGATGCGGCGCGCATAGTGATGCTCACGCAACGAAACGGCGACGTCGAGCTCGAGCAGCGCAAGTCCGTCGGCGTCCGCGAGCGCGGGCAGAACGCGCACCACACCGTGGCCATAAGCGTTGGCCTTGACCACCGCGAGCAATTGCGCGCCAGCCGATTTTTCGCGCGCGACGCGCAAATTCTTGCGCAGTGCCGCGAGATTGATTTGGGCCAGGACGGGACGGCTCATGACAGGAGGCGCTAAGGCGGGGAACGAACCAGGGCCTGCCGGTTTTGTCTGAGGGAGAAACGTGGTATAAGGCGCGAGCCGTATGCGCCGGCAAGCAATTAATTATACACAAGCGCAGCGAACGTTCCCCGGCCCCCGCTGCCGGTGTCAAGCACCGCAAGCGTGCGCGCAAATGAGGACAATGAAGGCCGGGTTCTACATCATCATGGCGGCGCAGTTCTTCTCGTCGCTCGCCGACAGTGCGCTGCTGGTCGCGGCAATTCAGATGCTGCGCGATCTCGATTCGCCAGCGTGGATGACGCCCGCGCTCAAGCAATGTTTCGTCATTTCCTACGTGTTGCTGGCGCCGCTGGTCGGCGCGTTTGCGGATTCGATGCCCAAGGGACGCGTGATGCTCATCACCAACGGCGTCAAGGTCGCCGGCTGCTCGCTAATGCTGTTCACCTTGCACCCGCTGCTCGCGTACGCAGTGGTGGGACTCGGCGCCGCCGCCTATTCGCCCGCGAAATACGGCATCCTGACCGAACTGCTGCCCGCACGCCAACTGGTCGTGGCCAACGGCTGGATCGAGGGCACCACCGTCGCGTCGATCATACTCGGTTTTCTTCTGGGCGGCGTGCTGATCAGCGGCCCGATCTCGAGCGCGCTGCTTGCGGTTGACATACCGCGCATCGACACCGGAATCGAGACACCACCGCAAGTTGCAATCGTCGTCATCATGGGCGCCTATGCCATCGCCGGACTGTTCAACTGTTACATTCCGAACACCG